>CALGIV010000282.1 GCA_937914785.1 uncultured Eubacteriaceae bacterium
GATGCAGGCAGCGTCGGCATAATCTTTTGGTTTTCCGATGAGCTGATCGTCTAAGATGACGGAAGTGTCCGCTGCGATGATGATTTTGTTTGGATGGTGTGCTGCGGCAAACAACGCTTTTTTCATCGCAAGCGCTTTGATGTTTTCTTCGATGCTGAAGTGTTCGTCGATCGTCTCGTCGATGTCTGTAACAAAGACGTCGTGTTCAACGTTTAACATCTTTAAAAAGAGCTGGCGTCTGGCCGAAGCGGAAGCCAAAATTACTTCATTCATATCAATCCTCTTTTTTTGCATGATATCATAGTTGCACGAAATGTGCAACAAAAATCGAACAAAAGTTCAGAACTGGAGTTCTGCTATATTTTTGTTTCAATGTGCAGCAGTTTTTTTAAATGGATGGCGAGTGGAAAACCGGCAATACCGATGATATTATGCAGGATTTCTGACGGCATTGAAGCCAGCGGCGCGACCCAGTTGCCGTAGATAACAGCTTCGGCAACGTAATACCCGCCCATTTCCCACAGGGAACAGAGCACATAAGCGATGATGATAATGCCGATATGGTTTCCTTTGCGCTTGACTGTCGAGCCGAGGATGAGTACCTGAATAAAGCGGATGATGAATGTGGCAGGCGCCCAAAGCACCCAGCCGCCCACTAAATCGAACAAAGCCATACCAAGAGCGGTGGAGACGGCTGCATACTTAGTCTCCTGCATAGAAGCAGAGAGGACTAAGACGATGCTGCCGAGATGGATCAGGCCGCCGTAAGAGGCGATAGGCAGACGGATATTAATAAATGTTGCGATAAAGGTCATTGCGGTAAACAGACCGCAGAAGGCGAGTTTTTTAACTGCTGTATTTTCCATTTCTTTTTCTCCAATTATAATACAGCTTCAATATTGAAGCTGCGTTAGATTGCATATTTCATACTACAATATCACGAATTTAAAATAGATTCAAAAGGAAATTTTATACAGGTTGACGTGGTATGTATAGTACTTGCTGTCGTAGGCTAAAAGTACATCGTTGTTGTAATTATAATACAAGAACAACTGAGCGGTGAAGACGTATTTGACAGTCGCCCTTAAAATAATGACGTACGGCAGCAGGGCAAGGCCGACGATGCTGGCTGAGAGCATAAGAGCGATGAGGCCAAACAGGACAATACTCAAAATGCTGCCGGTAAGCTGGACGACGAAGATGCGCAGCGGTGCGCGCAGGGCCAGCGTGATGGAGTGGCGGATTGCGCTTAAGGCGTGCATATCGTAAAACAATGTAAGTTGTGTGCTGAATGACAGGAGCAGTGACAAAAAAATATGCAGCAGGAGCCCGACGGAGGAGACGAGCGCAAACCGCGAAACGAACTGGCTGCTGATGTATTTGGTTTCGCCGAAAAGCATTATTTTTGTATCGGCAAAATAAAGATAAGGGGATGCATAACGATAGGCGAGGAGGAGTATAAGAGCGAGCGCAATTCCTCTGAAGATAAAGCTGCAAAAGGATGTGATGAACGTCTGGTTCAACCGTTCGCGCGCGTAATGCATCACGTCTTTATAGACGATTTCTTTATTGTCGCGGTTTAGCATATTGATCGTTGTAAATATATTGCGTATAAAAGTGACGGCCAGGCAGAACAGGAAGATGCCGAGCAACGTTAAGAAGACCGAAACGATCAGCCAGACGATGGAAGGTGGTGTGCTGCCTTCGACGAAATAGCCGAACAGGATTCTGGCCGGCGCCATAAGTGCAGAGACGATGGAAGCGTTCAGCAGTGTTCTCAGTACGGCATAGGCACATAATGAAGCGATGCCAATAAAGGCGATATGCGTTCTGAAAATATACAGAAACTGCCTGAAGAAGTTTTTATAAAAACAAGCAATATCGGCAAAAAAAGGTGTTTTTTCTTTTGCGTTTACGGTCTCTTTTTTACTCATGGTTCTATCCTCTTAGTTTTAGTTATTATATCATAAAAAATAGTTATGTTAAGCAATGATAAAATGATGTCAATACTAAATTGAAGGTTATTATTTCATCAAAGGAAGCTTCGTGATTGAACCTTAAAAATCGTTACTCAAAAAAAAGAATTGAATGAGCATACGTCCGTGTACTCTCCTCACGCTTACAGCGTTTTATACAAGTCGCCGAGCAGGCGTGCATAGAGGTAGTTGACGCACCTGCTGAATGCATCTTTGGGACCTGTGGCACCCGACTTGGCGATCGCATGCAGCATATTGCGCTGGCCGCCGATCAGGCGTGTGTAGTAGATATCCTGCTCCACTTCGTTTAAGTGTACCAAACCGGCTACACCGAGCTTTTGGTATAAAGTCATCGCTGTATCATAGCCGTTTACGAAGATGCCTTTAAATGTTTCGTTAAACGTTAAAAGGATAAAGGCGATTTCGGCAATGGAAGAATAGATGATGTTGATAAGATCATCCTGAAAATTTTTATCGTCTTCCGGAAATGGAATGCGCCGTTTTGGATCTACGCTGTCGGCGATCAGCGCGATGAATCGATAGTGGTGATAGGCAGGGCCTGCGACGATCGTAAGAATGCTTTGAACGCAGCGTGTGATTTCTTCGCGGCGCATCGCCGGGTTTACGACAAGCTTCTTTGTGTTGACGTAGACGGAGCAGACATCTTTGCGTTGAATAAATTCGAGTGTCTGGCGCGCAGAATGTTCCTGCGCACTGCTTAAGACGGCCAGTATGCGGTCGGGTTCGTGTTTTATGCGCCGTTCAACGATACGCCGGGTAAAATAGCCCATATCGACAGAGATGAAATTGCGGTCGTATTCACAGATCAGCGTCAGAATTTCATTGATATCGGCGGTGTTTTTCGCATCGAAAATCAGCACGTTGGTTTGATTCTTCACGGCCTTTTCAACAATGCTTTTTAAGTGCGTGCTGCCGCGGTTTATATCGTTGGCAAAAATATTTTCGACTTTGAGTTTTTTATGTTTAAAGTAATCGCTGATATAGGAGGCCTGGGTCGTGTCGTTTTGGTCGGCGAACTCGTTTCCATCGGTAAATAACTGGCCGCCGACGACGGTGGTATTGTTTTTGGGATCGGCCAATACGACGAAAGCGACGCTTTTTGGGCCGATGGCCTCGAGTGTTCCCGCCAGCTCTGATGCGATGTTGCCGGACAAGCCTTCTTCAATGCATTTGGACAGCACGGTTGCACCGATTTTTTTCAGCGCCAGCGTGCGGTTGAAAGCGCGGTTGAAGGCATTGACTTCAGACTCTTGTCGGCGATCCATCGCACAGATTAGCATATCGTATTTGCCAAACAGTTCTTCGCGAATGGATGCGCCCGGCATAACCAGTCC
>CALGIV010000283.1 GCA_937914785.1 uncultured Eubacteriaceae bacterium
GCAACAGATGAGACTTTTTTTGATGATTTAAATGCTGCAAACGGCCTTTTAAAGACACCTCCTGCAATCACACCGATATTTTCATATTTAGAGCCCTTGGATCCAAACGGGTATTTTCTTTTTAAACCGGAAGAAGACTCCGTTGCCATTTATGTACAGACACTGCATAATGCAGAGGCGATGATCAAAGATTACTTTGGCCAAGATGGTTACGGATATCGCATACAGATTGAAGGAGAGATTTTATATTTTAATGGCAAGATTGAAGAAGCGATCAGTCTTGCAGAGTCGCATATTGAGCTTCAGCTCAAAAGAGAGAACTATATATTGGCTACGATGGCTTCTTATCTGCTTTTGCGGTGTTATCTGGCGTCGGGTGACAGCGAAGGGACGGAGAGGATGATCCTGCAGGTTATCAAGTGGTCGAAAAGCGCGCCGGATGTGCCGTATGCAAAAATGTATCAAACGATTCGAGATTGGATAAATTTGACGACGGGGTGGAGCGGAGATACACCGCGCTTTCATACTACACCGCGTGGAACGATGTATCCCGCGCTTGAAGACAGGCGGGAAGCTGTTCAAAAGGGAATTGCTGAACTGGGGCCGACAGAGCAGCCAATCTATGATTTTGTCAAGATGACGTATCCGGCGATTTGCACACACAGGGAACTCTATATGCAAATCTTTTATGCAATGGCGCATTACTCGATTGGGGATTATAAGCAAGCGAACGAAATATTTTATCAGGCTTATGTCTGGTCGCGGCAGAACGATATTATTATGCCCTTTGCGGAGTGCGGGAAACATGTGACGCTTTTATTGGACGGCATTGAACAGCGTGGCGATGTTGATCAGGTCTGGATAAAGAAGGTTCGCTCGCTGGCAAATCAGTATGAAGTTCATTTGGCGAAATTTCGAAAAGATTATATTCATATATAAATTTACTGACTTGGCAGTGTTTTGATGTTAGTGTCCCTGGAAGGCATATTAAATGAAATATCGGTAAAAACAAATATATGACGGATTTAAAAATCTTTGCAAAATCTATTGAACCTGAAGCGCTGGATCAGGTGATGACTTTACTCCGGCAGGAAGCGTTTCAACACTGCAAGGTACGGATTATGCCGGATGTGCATGTCGGAAAAGGCTGTGTGATTGGTTTTACTGCCGATCTGGGCGATAAAGTGATTCCGAACATCGTTGGTGTCGATATCGGATGTGGAATGCTGACGATTGCCCTTGACAGAGCAGAAATCAATTTTGCAGCGTTAGACCGTCTGATCAGAGAAAAGATACCTTTCGGGCGCAATGTTCATAAAAAACCATCAACATCCTTTGATGCGTTGAAAGAATTGCATTGCTTAAGTGCCTTGAAAGAACGCGCCCGGTTTGAAAAAAGCATTGGCACGCTCGGTGGCGGCAATCATTTCATTGAAGTCGATGAGGATGAAGAAGGTAATTATTATCTGATTATCCACACAGGAAGCCGGAATCTGGGTAAACAGGTGGCGGATTATTATCAGAAGAAAGCGATTGAACGATTACAGGACAAAAATGCGCTGCCGAGAGAGCTGTGTTATCTTGAAGGCGACGACCGCGAAGCGTATTTGCACGATATGCTTTTGTGTCAATGTTTTGCTTCAGTGAATCGGGCGGCAATCGCCGAAGTTATAATGCATCATTTTTCTTTCAAAGAAGTACGCCGTTTTGAAACTATCCACAATTATATCGATCTGACGGATAACATTGTTCGCAAAGGAGCAATCAGTGCGAAAGAAGGCGAGTTGTTGCTGATTCCCATCAATATGCGGGATGGTTGTATTCTTGGCGTAGGCAGGGGTAATACAGATTGGAACTGTTCCGCTCCGCACGGCGCCGGCAGAATTTTAAGCAGAACAAAAGCGAAGGAACAATTGAATATTGAAGAATATGAAAGAGCGATGCAGGGCATCTATACGACATCGCTATCAAAAAAGACATTGGATGAAGCGCCGATGGCGTATAAAAACTTGAATGAAATCGTCTCTCAGGTCGCAGACACAATCGAAGTCCTTACAATTTTAAAGCCTGTCTTTAACTTTAAGGCTTAAGAAAGAGTATCGCACATATAAATAAAAAGACTTAAATTTTAATACAGTAACGTTGGTTATAATATTTTTGACAACTAGTGGATAGTGTGGAGGCGAAGGTGAAGAGCTTTTTAATGCGTTTGTTTGACTGGATAGAAACCCTCGTTATCGTGCGGGCAATTCGAAAGGGATTTATCATGGCGATCCCTGTTTTAATGATCGGTTCCTTTTGTCTGGTTTTAAATAATCTGCCGATTCAGGCGTATCAGGATTTTATCAAAGTATCGTTTTATAATGGTATTATTTCTAACATCTTTGTCTTTATGTATAATGGAACGTTTGGCATCCTTTCTTTATATATCGTGATTTTCATCAGTATCAGCTATGCGCAAATCAATGAATTGAAAGCACCTTATATTTACGGTGCACCGCTTACGGCATTGGCCTGCTTTGTGATATTAAGCGGCGTTTTTACCGAAGGAGTAACCGTTAGCGTACTTGGTGTGACCGGTTTGTTCAACGCGGTATTGTCTTCTTATCTGGCGTCGTTGTTGTATACCAAATTGGCCCCGATGCGTTCGCTTATGTTTAAGGCATATTCGGACGGTGCGGATGCGGATTTTAATAATACTATTTCGGCGATTTTTCCTGCAGCGATTACAATTCTTATTTTTGCAGTATTTAATATGATCATCGTCTTGGTTTTTAAAGTGTCAGGCTTTCAGGAATTGTTTATCAATTTTGCGAACAGAATTTTCCATAATATGGGAAGAACGCTGTTTTCAAGTATGTTGTATTTATTTGTGTCAAGCATTTTGTGGTTCTTTGGCGTTCATGGCAGCGATGTTTTAGAAAATGTTTCGGATACGCTGTTTGTGCCGGCCATCGATATGAATGCGGCGGCTGTGGCCGCCGGACAGCCTGCAACTGAGATTTTCTCAAAGACCTTTTTCGACGTGTTCATCCTGATGGGCGGTTGCGGTACGGCGCTGTGCCTGCTCGTAGCGTTGCTGATTGGCAGCAAGCAGCGCAGCAGCAAGAACTTGTCGAAGATGGCGGCATTGCCGATGTTGTTTAATATCAACGAACCGATGGTATACGGGTTGCCGATCGCTTTTAATCCCATTATGTTCATTCCGTTTATTTTAACGCCGATCGCGTTGTTGCTGGTCTCGACGGCGGCAGTTAAATTGGGACTTGTGCCGGTGCCGGTTGCGCCGGTGAATTGGACTACGCCGATCTTTTGGGGCGGCTATATTGCCACGGGCTCAATTTCCGGTGCGATTTTGCAATTGGTGAATCTCGGCATCGGAACGTGCATCTATATGCCGTTTGTGAGGATGTATGATGAGGAGAAGTTGAAAAGTGCTCATCGAAAAGTGGAATACCTTTGGCAGCAACTGCAGGAATCTCAGAAGAAAAAAACGTCGATTGTGCTGACTGCGATGGCGGGTACATATGGTTCCACGGCCAAAATGCTGGGACTGGACATTAAGCATGCCATTGCCAACGATGAATTTATGCTGTATTATCAGCCGCAATACGATCATATGGACAATTGCATCGGTGCAGAGGCATTGCTGCGCTGGAATCATCCAATTTTCGGGATGATCGAGCCGCCGCTCATCATCCGGCTGGCGGAAGAAATGGATTTATTATACGAGTTGGAATGCTGTGTAATAAAGCGGGCGATCAGCGACAGTAAAGTGGTTTTTATGCACCTGCCCCGTGTGTTTAATATCTCTGTAAATGTAACGGTAAAAAGTCTGGAGCATGATGACTTCGAGGAATTTTTGCAAAGGATGGTCAAAAAATACGACATTCAAAAAGGAAGAATTGGGCTGGAAATAACAGAACAGATGGCGCTGCAGTCGAAGCAGCAGATGAGTGAGCGTCTCAACCGCATTCACCAAATGGGTTATCAGTTGGTCGTTGATGATTTTTCAATGGGGCATACATCACTGAAATATTTACAGAACAATCATATCGATATGGTAAAATTGGATGGGGAAATGATTCGCGATATTCATAACCTGCGCAACAGGGAGATTATCGACTCGATCATTTATTTGTCGCGCTCTTTGCATTTTACCGTTTTGGCAGAATTTGTTGAAACGCGCGAACAACGGGACTTTTTAAAGGAGCTCGGTTGCCTGGCGTATCAGGGGTATTATTATAGCCCGGCCATCTCGCTGGACGATTTATTAAAGCTTTTGGGATAAAAGATAGTCATAATATGAAACAGAGCCGGTGCATCAAGCACCGGCTTTTGTTTGTATCAAATTGTATCGATCGATCCGATCAGCCTTTCGCAGACCATAATCCGTGCAGATTGCAGTATTCGTAGACGATGACCGGGCTTTTGGCATCGTAGAGCACAAAGTCGGCTTCCGGTTTGTCGCCCGGACATAAGAAAATGCGTTGAACGCGGTTGTCCTGTGCGGCGATGATCCACTGTATGTAGTGTTCGGCCAGCATTGGATGGGCTACGGAGCCTACCTGAACGTGCAGCCTGTCGCCGTCGCGCTTTAATTCCGGTACATGTTTTTCGCCCGCGGCATCCGTGGTATTCGGTTTTAGCAGTTCCATATCTTCGCCGCAGCAGATGGGATTTACGCCGCCGTCGTTGATGATCCCGAATAGATTCCCGCAATGATTGCATCTGTAAAATTTTCTTTCTTCCATAGAATTTGCTCCTTTCGGTGGAAAACCAGTTTCCATCTTTATTATAACGTAAAATTGGGATAACAGCAATTATTTGTGTATATCTCCGGATATGCCAAAATGATAAAAGTGTCGGAATGGAGTTTTACTGTGAATAGCGGCATTGTTTTGTAAGGTGTATGATTTTAAAAAGAATAGAAGGTGTTTAAATCTGTTGGTTGTTTGGATGAAGCTCTTGTATCGCTTTTAAAGACAAATGAAAAACGGCAAAACACAAAGTGCAATGCCGTTTGTTTTTTATAAATTCATTTTAAGCGAGGGTGTTTATTCTATC
>CALGIV010000284.1 GCA_937914785.1 uncultured Eubacteriaceae bacterium
TCGATTCCTTGATCACAATTGGTGGGGACGACACGTTGAGCTTTTCGTCCAGGCAACCACAAAATACATCTATGTCCGGATGGGCACTCGTCAACCGTTTTAACCCTTCAGGCGCTGCGATAATAGCCATAAATTTAATATTCACACCGCCATATTCTTTGATAAAATTTACCGCCGCTTCGGCAGAGCCGCCAGTCGCCAACATCGGGTCCAGCACCATAATCAGCCGCTCACTGATCGGCGCAGGCAGTTTACAATAGTATTCATGCGGCTCCAGCGTCTCATGATCGCGGTAAAGACCGATATGACCAACCTTTGCCGAAGGCACCAACGCTTGAATCCCATTTACCATACCCAACCCGGCCCGCAAAATCGGTACCAAAGCCATCTTTCGCCCTGCAAGCACTTTCGTCTTTGTCTGCGCCATCGGCGTTGTAATTTCCACTTCCCTCAGAGGCATGTCCCGCAATGCTTCATAGCCCATCAGCATCGCCACCTCTTCGACAAGTTCTCGAAATTCTTTGCATCCTGTATTGACATCCCGCATTAAAGAGATTTTATGCTGTATCAGCGGGTGATCGAAAATTACTACATTCCCCATAACCATTCCTTTATAAATTTATTTTATGAAACGCCTTCTCTCTTTGATTTTGGAATCAGCACATTGGCCAGCACACCCAAGACCACGGCAACAAACAAGCCGGACAGCGTAAAGGAGACTGCTCCCAGCTGAAGCGTCAGACCACCGAGCGCATTAATCCCCAAACCGGACACCAAAATCAACGCTACAATAATCAGGTTGCGGTTTTCCGTAAAGTCGATTTGCGCCTCACTGATCGTGCGAATGCCAATCGCTGCGATCATCCCAAACAGCATTACTTCCACACCGCCTTTTACCGGTCCGGGAATCGTCTGGAGTACGGCGCCAAATTTGCCGAATAATCCCAAAATAATCGCCAGGATGGCGGTAACGCGAATGATTTTCGGATTGTAATTCTTTGTCGTGGCTAAAACACCTGTATTTTCCGAATAAGTCGTATTTGCCGGTCCGCCGAGGAACCCTGCAAACATCGTTGCCACACCATCACCGATTAATGTTCGGTGCAAGCCCGGGTCTTTTAGAAAGTCTTTGCCGACCACCGCACTGTTCGTTGTAATATCACCGATATGTTCCATAAAGGTAACGATAGCGATCGGCGCGATCGACAGAATAAACGCTACGTCAAAAGTTGGCAGGCTGAAAAACGGTACGCCGTTTAAATCTTTTGTAACAAACGGAACATTGATCCACTGCGCATTGCTGACCGCACTGAAATCCATCGTAAAAACACCAAACTGATTTAAGATGACGCAAAGTACATAACCAGATGCGATGCCGATTAAGATGGGAATCAGTTTTGCAAATCCCTTTTTGAGATTCATCAAAATAATAACAACAATGAGTGTGAACAATGCAATAAGCAGACTGATTGCATGCGCTCTTGTCACAACACCCGTAAACGGAATATTGTTCAGACAATCGTTGAGCGCCGTGCCTGCCAGGCCCACGCCGATCAATACAATAACAGGGCCGGTCACAATCGGAGGAAATATCTTCTTGATTTTTTCTACGCCGATTAGATAAACCAGCAATGCGAAGAGAAGATAAATAGCCCCCGCGACGATGATCCCGCCCTGTACTTTTGATAAATTTTCTACGACTAACACACTTTCCCCCGCCGCATTCACCGAATAAAGGCTAATTGCGCCTAAAAAAGCAAACGATGAGCCGAGGAAGACGGGAACAATTCCCTTCGTACACAGATGGAAAATTAAAGTGCCCACTCCGGCTGTAAACAGGGCGACCGATGGATTTAAGCCTGTTATCAGCGGAACGAGCACTGTAGCGCCGAACATAGCGAATAGATGCTGCACGCTTAAAAGATAATCTCGTGCTTTCAGCTTGGTATTGCTCATATCTTTTCCTCCTTAAACATACTGTAAATATTTTATCAAATTCATTCGGATAGTCAATAGACAATATCAAAAGATGTCGGATTATATCTGTTTCTATCATTTTAAAGAAAGGCCGGTTCTCTCCCTGCCTGATCCGTAAAAAAACCCTGATATCATTTGGAAAATCAGGGTTTTAATTTTTTATTAAGCCAGGTTTTGTTTGGCGATATCCGTCAATTTTTTAAACGACGCATTGTCGTTCATCGCAATATCTGCAAGCATCTTTCGGTCGACTTCAATGCCGGCGTTCTTCAACCCGCAAATAAATCTGCTGTAAGACATATCATTCTGTCTTGCCGCCGCGTTGATTCTCGTAATCCAGAGCTTGCGATACTGTCGCTTTTTCTCTTTTCTGCCACGATACGAATCGCTCAGCGCGCGCATCACCGATTCATTTGCCATGCGGTAAGTCTTGCTTCTGCCGCCGTAATATCCCTTAGAAAGCTTTAATACTTTTTTATGTTTTTTCTTTGCATTCAATCCATTTTTTACTCTTGCCATCTTCCCTGTCTCTCCTTAGCTTCTCAGCATTTCCTTCACATTTTTTACATCTGCCGTATTTACAAAACTACCGCCGCGCAAGTTTCTCTTGCGCTTTGCAGACTTTTTCGTCAATATATGTTTTTTATAGGCCTGGCCTCTTTTTACGTTTCCGGACTTCGTCACGCGAAATCTCTTTTTCGCACCCGTATGGGTTTTCATTTTAGGCATTTTTACTCTCCTCCTTTAATCTAGCTTTCTTTATTTTCTTCCAATTTGGCCATTTGCTTTTTTTCCTGTTCGGTATAAGGTTTTAACATCATCACGGCGTTTCTGCCCTCTGTTCTCGGCGCGGTTTCAATCGTTCCCGCGTCGCTGACTTTCTCCGCAAAACGCTTCAACAACTCGACACCCCTATGCGAATAGGCGATTTCACGCCCTTTAAAACGCACAGAAACCTTTACCTTGTCGCCGTCCAACAGAAATCGTCGGCAGTTCTTCGCCTTGATATTCTGATCGTGTTCTTCCACGCGCAGCGACATACGAATTTCTTTTATGTTTACCGCTTGCTGGTTTTTTTTCGATTCTTTGAGCTTTTTCATCTGCTCGTATTTGAACTTCCCATAATCCAATATCTTACAGACCGGCGGCTTTGCATTCGGTGAAATTTTAACCAAATCCAGCTCCCGTTCATCAGCGATTTCCATCGCCCGCTGTAAGCTGACGATCCCCAACGCTTCCCCGTCTTCATCAATAAGCCTTACTTCAGGGTCTCTGATTTCCTCATTGATCTGAAAATCTTTAATTATCATACACCTCCAAATAAAAATGGGCAGCAAGTAAGCTGCCCAAACATAATACACCTGTAAATAAGTATTTTATGAACCTGTGCACCATTGTGCACGAGGTGAGAAGCAGCGTCTTCTACTTTGTTCGTTGTTATACTATCATTTCTTTTTTTGTCTGTCAAGTACTTTTATTTTAAGCTTTCAAACAGTTCATCGACGGCTTTCACACGCTGTGGAATCTTTAATTCATAAGGGCAACGCGTCATACAAACGCCACATTCAACACACGCATTTCCCTTTACTTTAAACGTCGCATAGCGCTTGCTCGCCCAATCCGCCAGGCCATACCGCTTTACATAACCTTCCATGAGCATCAGGCCAGCAATATCGATCCCCTGCGGACAGGGTTGACAATAGCCACACCTGCGGCAAAAATCTTTGCCGACCTCGGCCGCTTTTTCTTCAATCGCCTTGCGTGCCTCCGGCTGCATCGGCCCTTCTTTGGCAGCAGCCGCATTTTCGAACACTTGTTCTTTTGTGTTCATTCCCGGAATCGCACTGTCGATCAGGCTACTCTCGATAATATACTGAATCGCCCATTTGGCCTCTTCGGCAAATATTCCACCGCCGAGCGGCTTCATCGCTACAGTACCCATATCGAGTTCCTTTGCTCTCTTCAACATTTCCACGCCTTGATTTTCCGCAGCGTTGAACGGAAACTGTATCAAATCAAATTTGTTCGTCTCAACCAGCTTTAAAGCCATTTCCTTTAAATGTGCTGTAATGCCGATGAAACGGATTTTTCCTTCCCGCTGTGCTTGCTTCGCGGCTGCATAAGCGCCTTCTTCCGAAAAAATCGTTTCAAAGTCTGCCTGCGAAGCCAGGTTGTGGATTTGATATACGTCGATCATATCGGTCTGAAGATTCTTCAAGCTTGTTAAAATATCGCTATAAAACCCTTCCTTTGTGCGCGTCATCGACTTTGTCGCCAGATAAAACTTATCGCGTCCGATCTCTTTTAGCGCTTTGCCGATATACTCTTCACTAACCGTGTAGCCACGCGCCGTATCGATATAGTTCATCCCCTGAGTTGCACACGCCTTCAGCGTATCAAGCGTTGCCTTTTCATCATATCGCTGGATCGGAATACCGCCGAATCCGACGACACCAACCATCAACTCCGTTCTGCCAAGTCTTCTCAATTCCATCTTTACCTGCCCGCCTCTTCTCCAAACGTCGTCTTATTTAGTGCCGCAATCTCTTCGGCCATTAAAGCGATAAATTGCTGCGTATCTGCATTTTGCATATAAGCTTCATAGATGTTTTTGCCGTGCAGACGAAAAATCTTATTCTTTTCGTATTCGTATTTTTCTTCGTCGACCACTTTTTTAATACTGGTGGCCGCCTCGTTCACGCCTTCACGCGCACGTTCGGCAAAATCACCGATCATTTGTCCTAAATCATCAAACTTGCTCATATCACTCCTCCTCCCTGCATTTTTATATTATAGCATATTTTGAAAAAAAAGTATTTCCTTTTCCTGCTTTCCGATGAATGAATTATGCCAATTCCGGCAATTATGATTAGAGACGGTTTTACTTGGCATCAATACGTAAAAATGGAGAATAGATATGAAAAAAGGTTTTGTCCGCTCTATACAATATATTCTGCTGATTTTTTTATGTGTCGCCTCCGCATTTATATTTCTATCAGCGTTTAAAAATGAATCTATATTACTCATGATCAGCGCTTCGTTCAGCTTTATCGTTGCGCTTCTACTGCTGTTCACCCTTTCGCACCAACGAAAACAGCTGCACTCCTATGCCCCTGAAATTCCTAAAAAGAGCTCAAGCACATTTATGACCTCTTTTTCCAACATCTCTGTAACCTTCGAAAACATTGCCGGGCTCGACGAGATTAAAGACGAACTCTATCAAATCAAAGACTTTATCAAACACCCGGATAAATACAGGCGGCTTGGCGCCTCTATGCCCGGCGGCATTTTGTTTTACGGCCCGCCCGGCACCGGCAAAACGATGCTGGCCAAAGCGCTGGCCAAAGAATCCGGCGTTAATTTTATCTACGCGTCAGGTTCCGAATTCGTCGAAAAATTCGTCGGCATCGGCGCGAGCCGTATCCGCTCGCTGTTCGATAAAGCGCGCAGTCAAAAACCCTGTATCATCTTTATCGATGAAATCGACTCGATCGGGGCGACGCGCAACTCTGACAATAACAGCGAACGTGACCAGACATTAAATCAACTGCTTATCGAATTAGATGGGTTCTACTCTGAACCCGGCATCACTTTTATCGCCGCAACAAACAGAATCGATATTCTCGACGAAGCATTGCTGCGTCCCGGCCGATTCGACCGCCACATCTATATCCCTGTGCCGTCATTTGTTGCGCGCAGAGACATTTTAAAAACACATCTGGCTAAAAAACCTGTAGAGGCAAACATCGACTACGACAACCTGTCGTTAAAAATGAACGGCATGAGCGGCGCGCACATTGCCAGCGTCGTCAACGAGGCCGCACTGATGTGCGTAAAAAAGAGCAAGACAAAAATTTCCGGCGCTGAGCTGGACGAAGCCATCATCAAAGTCGTCGCCGGCCTGCGCAACAAGAGCATCATCCTCTCGGAAAATGAACGCCACCGCGTCGCCTGCCATGAAGCTGCGCACGCCATCGTCTCTCACGAGCTGGCCGCCGGCAGAATCAGCCGGATTTCCATCCTGCCTCACGGCAAGGCATTGGGCTTCGTCTTAAACACCGCCCAACAGGAGCGGTACCTGCTGACAAAGACGGAACTGATGAATAAAATCTGCGTGCTGCTTGCCGGCCGCTGCGCAGAAGAGCTCATCTTCAATGAGATTACGACCGGAGCCGAAAACGACCTGCTCGAAGCCAACTCGCTCGCAGAATCGATGGTCTGCTCTTACGGAATGAGCAAATACAAGAATAAAACATTCCGCAATACGGAAGCCTCTACCGCTACCGTGAACAACGAAATATCGGAAATATTGAACTCCTGTTACGAACAGACAGAGCAGCTCCTGCAAGAAAACATGCCGGTCCTCGAGGCGGTTGCACACATCCTGTATAAAAAGGAAGTCCTGTACGAGGACGAATTTTATCGCATCATCCAATCGTGTAAAAAAGCGCAATAACGGCTATAGTGCCGTTTTCTATAACCGCCTCTGTTTGCAACTGCAAACGGAGGCTTTGCTATATACGGCCAATTTATGTATAATAGATTATAAGTGACTTTACAATTGAGAGGATGATGAACGATGCCATATTTTACTTACAATGGATATTCGTGTTACTACGAAGAAAAAGGAGAAGGCAGGCCACTGCTGTTATTACATGGCAATTCGGCATCTTCCACTATGTTTTATGAGATTGCCGATCAATTTGCATTACACTATAAAGTGATATTGATCGATTTTCTGGGTCATGGACAATCGGACAGAGTAGAACAGTTCCCGGCGGATTTGTGGTATGATGAAGCCAGACAGGTCATCGCGTTTCTAAAACAAAAAAATTATAAAGATGTCCTTTTAATCGGAAGCAGCGGAGGGGCACTGGCGGCGATCAACGTAGCACTCGAGGCACCCGAACTGATCGATAAAGTCGTTGCCGACAGCTTTGAAGGTGAAGTACCATTGAAAGAATTTACAGAAAATGTAATAAAAGACAGAGAGGCTTCAAAACAGGATAAAGACGCCCGTATGTTTTATGAATACATGCACGGCAGCGACTGGGAAGGTGTTGTCGACAACGACACGGATGCTATCGTCGCGCACGCCAAAACCATCGGCTACTTTTTCCACAAGCCGTTAAATACACTGAAAGCAAAAATCTTGATGATCGGCAGTAAAGAAGATGAATTTACGAGCGCCGTCGGCAAAGACTTTTTTGCCGAAACATACGGCGGTATGATCAAAAAAATAGGACACGGGCGCTATCATATCTTTGAAAAAGGCAGACACCCTGCCTGCCTTTCAAATCGAGATGAATTTTTCAATATCAGCCATAAATTCTTTTGCAGCGAAGCATAACCAATACAAAAGCGGCCTTAAAGCCGCTTTTTTTCTTGCTAAAATTCTCCTTTTACCGTCCGCAGGAACAATTGCCGCATCGCCCCCATCGGCTCAGCATTTGCATATACTATATCATTCATCGCCTGCGTGATGGGCAGCTCAACCTGATGGCACTGTGCCAAATCGAGCATCGCAGGAATTGTATATGCGCCTTCTGCAAGCTTATCGAACCTTTCACCTTTCACAAACGCTTCGCCGAAGCGACGGTTATTGCTGTAAGATGAAAACAACGTCGCTTCATAATCACCCAAATGCGACAGGCCGTAAGCCGTAATCTCATCTCCCCCCATCGCTTTAATCAAGCGCGCCACTTCCCGCGCGCCGCGCGCCATCAATGCTCCTTTCAGGCTGTTATAGCCCACACCGTCGAGCATCCCCGCAGCGATGCCGATGACGTTCTTAGCCGCAGCGCCGACTTCCGCACCGATCAGGTCTTCGCCGATGTAAAGGCGGATCAAATTGCTGTTGAACGCTTCGACGATCCATTTCGTCAGGGCGTGATCATCGGACGCGACCAGCATACAATTCGGCACCTGACGCACGTAGCTTTGCACATGCCCCGGCCCGACCCACACGGCGATATCGGCATCTTGAATATATTCCGAAGCGACTTGGCTGAGCCGTTTGCCCGTTCCCTGCTCGATACCCTTCATACAGAGAATCAGCACCTTGCCTTTCGTATCATACTGTGCCAATACCTGTGCAAAGCTGCGAAACTGCTGTGCACTGATCGAGACAATCATTACTTCGGCGTGGTCTACCGCTCGCTCCAAATCGTCTGTCAAGGCGATGCCGTTCGGCAAGTGAATATAATCGTTGCACCGCGTCTGCTGAAGCCGCAAAAGGTTCCCGGAGTTTTCTCTTCCCCACAATATGACATCGTTGCCGATATTACAACTGTAGCTTGCGTGAAAACTCCCCCATCGTCCACATCCGAGCACCGATACTTTCATCACTCTTCCTCCTCGTCTTCTGTCAGCCGGTCGATCACACTCATAATCGCAGCGTAACTGTAACCATGGCGCGCCGCTTTCTGTGCGATCTTTTCAATCTTCTCGCGGCGGCTCTTACCGCTGTATGTTCGCTTCATTTCCTTTAAAATAAAATGCTCTGCCGCTTCTTCTTCGTAATCTGCGCCAAGGCCTTCTACAATTTCACCCACTAACTGCTCGTCGACACCTTCAGAATACAAATATTGCCTCGCCCGTACAGTGGAATAATGCTTCCTTTTAATCTTGCCGGCCATCACTGTGCGCGCATACTTATCGTCATCAAGCAGCTTTTTATCTTTCAGCTTGTCGATTGCACGCTCAATCTCTTCTGTTTCATACTCGGCCCGCGTGAGATACATTCTTACCTGCCGCTCCGTGCGGTCCTGCCTGGCGATGTAGCCCAGCGCCTTATTATATGCCGACTTCATCGGATAATGCCCTTTACCATAACCCTTTTCTCCGGCGGTGTATCGACGATCCCGAGCGCTTTGTTCAGCAGATTCACGCCTGCCTTCACGCGCGCCTCTTCCGCAGCATAGACTGCGGCGATCGTCTCTCCTGCCCTGACGCGATCGCCATACGCCTTATAAAACAAAATGCCTGCCCCCAGATCAATCTTATCTTCTTTGCGCGCCCTGCCCGCACCGGTCGCAACAGAGGCTTTCCCAACCAGCTCACAATCGCATCGGCCAATATAGCCCTCTTTCTTTGCAACGATGTCCTGCGTACAGGATGATATCGGAAAATGCATATATTCAATTTGCCGAATATCCCCCTGCTGTGCCGCAAGCATCTCGATAAACTTCGCGTAAGCAATGCCACTCATAACAGCATCTTCAATGAGCGTATAAGCCTGCTTCTGGCCGGCAGCCTTGCCCGCAAGTATGAGAATCTGCGCACCCAGCGCTTTGACGACAGCATCGATATCTTTCGGCACTTTTCCTTTCAACGCCAGTGTAGCCTCCATAACCTCGATGGAATTGCCGACCGACATCCCCAATGGGTAACTCATATCCGTAATAACGGCCGTCACTTTTCTGCCTGCCCCTGTGCCAATCTTAACCATAAGCTTTGCCAGCCTTTCAGCTGAGGCCAAATCCTTGGCAAACGCACCGCTGCCGCATTTAATATCCAATACGATCACCCCGGCACCTGAAGCGATCTTCTTACTCATCACACTCGCGGCGATCAGTGGGATGTTATCGACCGTTGCCGTCACATCGCGCAGCGCATAAATCTTTTTATCCGCCGGTGCAATCTCGGCGCTCTGCGCCGCGAGCACCGCATCCGTCTTTTTCAAAATCTCCATTATTTCCGCTTCGTTATAATCCGTACGAAAACCGTTGATGGCTTCCAATTTATCGATCGTCCCGCCGGTATGCCCAAGACCTCGGCCGGATAATTTTACCATTTTTACACCAAGAGAAGCCATAATGGGAATTAAGATCAGCGAGATTTTATCGCCAACACCGCCGGTAGAATGCTTATCGGCCGTAATACTGCCAAAACTGCTCAAATCCAGCATACTGCCCGAAGCCGCCATTGCC
>CALGIV010000285.1 GCA_937914785.1 uncultured Eubacteriaceae bacterium
GCGTGACTGGAGTTCAGACGTGTGCTCTTCCGATCTGCTGCCGGACGATACGTATCGCAGGCCGCCATCATCACGCGTTTATTCTGTTTTTTTAACAGCTGTGCAAGTTTTGCCGCCGTCGTAGTCTTCCCGCTGCCCTGCGTGCCTGCAAGCAGGATTACTGTCGGCCCGTTCTTGCTGAATTTCAGCCGGTTATCCTCACCGGTTAAAATATCGGTCATCTCATCGCGAACGATTTTGATAAACTGCTGCGCCGGCGTGAGGCTTTTCATCACCTCGTCTCCCAATGCGCGTGCAGAAACCTTTTCGGTAAACTCCTTTACCGCTTTATAATTGACATCCGCCTCCAAAAGCGCCATTTTGATCTCTCTGCTGGCCATCTTAATATCAGCTTCCGTTAACTTACCTTTTTTCTTCAGTTTTGCAAAAGCATCCTGCAATTTGCCGCTCAGATTGTCAAACACTTCTTTGACCTCCTGTTATTCGCTAATTTCATCAAGCAGGACATTTATCCTGTCAATTTTTGCCCCATCTTTCACCACCGGCGAGAGGGATAATAAAAGCCTTTTGACTTGCGCAATATTTTCTTCGAGCTTTTCCTGCTTTTTCAGCATCTCAAGTTTATCTTCATACTTTTTCAGCGCCGCTTCGCCTTTTTTAATCGCATCGAATGCTGCTTGCCGCGATATGGAAAAAAGAGCACCAATTTCACCGAGAGAATAGTCGTCTTCATAGTACATCTTTAACATTTCGAGTTGCTTTTGCGTCAGTAATTCGCCATAACAGTCGATCAGTATAGACATTTCTACAAACTTTTGCATTGCGCCTCTCTCTATCAAGCTTTTTTGCTTTACAATGTTTTTTATTATATAAAAAAGCTTTCTTATTGTCAAGTTTTCTTTTAAAAAATAATTATTCTGGTTTTTTATCAAATTGTTTATAGGCTTTTCAAAAATAAAGCTTTAGGATTGAAGTCATAACTATTATGTTGTCGGTTTGATGTCTGACTTTTCTTGTTTATTCTTCGTTCTCTTCGATATCCCTTTGAATCCATAAAAGACCATTGTAGTATCCTCCATAGATTGACCTATTTTGATAATTCCCTGGTTTCAGACAAGGCTGCCGGCAAAACTGCATTATAAAAAAGGGCTTAAAAAGCCCTTTAAATTTAATTTGCTATTTTTATATTTAATGGTTCCAACTGTTTAAATACTCTTCTTGCGCTTTGGAGAGCGCATCGATTTCAATGCCGCTGTAGGCAAGTTTGCGCAAAGCGACTTCGTGGTCAATTTCTTCTGGTACATAAAGGATTTTATCCTTCAAATTTTCTTTGTTTTCTACGAGATAACGCATACACAATGCCTGAATGGCAAAGCTCATATCCATAATCTCTGCCGGATGTCCGTCACCGGCCGCCAAATTTACGAGCCGGCCATCGGCCAACACGTAGAGGCGATTGCCGTTTTTCATCGTATAACCGACGATGTTCGGCTTGCCTTCCTTTACTTCAACGGCCATTTCGTTTAATGCCGCAAGATCAATTTCAACATCAAAATGTCCGGCATTGCAAAGTATGGCGCCATCTTTCATCAAAGCGAAAGCCTGTTGCCCGATAACACCTGCGCAGCCCGTTACGGTAATAAAGATATCACCAATCAGCGCAGCCTGCAGCATTTTCATCACGCTAAAGCCATCCATATGGGCTTCGAGTGCACGCACAGGATCAGTTTCGGTAATGATAACGTGTGCGCCGAGGCCTTTGGCACGCATCGCAACGCCCTTGCCGCACCAACCGTAACCGCTGACGACAACATTTTTACCGGCAACGATTAAATTCGTCGTGCGGTTGATCCCGTCCCAGACCGATTGACCCGTGCCGTAACGGTTGTCAAAAAAATGTTTGCATTTGGCATTATTGACCAACATCATCGGAAAGCGCAGCTGTCCGTCTCGATCCATTGCCTTTAAACGGTTGATGCCTGTCGTCGTCTCCTCACAGCCGCCAATCAAGTTCGGAATCAGCTCGGCAAAGTGATTGTGTAACGCGTTGACCAAATCCCCGCCGTCATCTAAAATCAAATTCGGCGCGCTTTTGACAACGTTAAAGATATGTTGCCGATATTCCTCATCGGTAGCATTATACCAGGCATAAACTGCAAAACCATCGTGAGCGAGTGCGGCTGCAACGTCATCCTGAGTCGACAACGGATTACACCCTGTAACGGCAAGGCTCGCGCCTGCCGCGCGCAGCACATGACACAAATAAGCGGTTTTCGCTTCGAGATGGATTGAAACACCCATCCTGATGCCGGCCAGCGGCTTAGTCCGGCTGAATTCGGCTTCAATGCCGCTTAACAGAGGCATATGCTGCTTCACCCATTCAATTTTTTTCTGACCGCTTTCCCATAAATCGATATCGCGGATTTGGCTGTCATTCATCACTGCTACCTCCATTTTATTTTTATAGCCTATCATACATTCTATGCATCGGCAAGTTTTTATTTACGCTTTGGCGCTGCATGAATGGCCCAACTGTCGATATCGTCAAGGGCTTCGACGATGGCTTCGCTAAACGTCGGATGCGGATGAATAATGCACCCCAAATCCCTGTACGTCATCTTCGCAGAAATTGCCGTCGCCAGCTCACCGATCAAGTCTGTCGCGCGCCGGCACATAAGCTGTGCACCAAGCAGGCGGTCTGTCTCGGCATGTGCGATGATTTTTATAAAGCCGCGTTCCTCAGTCTCAATTACCGTCTTTGCATTTGCGCTCATCAAAGCCTTGCCGCTCTTAAATGGAATGCCCCGGGCTTTGGCCTCTTCTGCCGTCAGCCCGACAGAGGCAATCTCAGGGTCGGTATAAAGGCAGCTTGGCACGAGCGTCGTATCCATCTCATTTTCATATCCCGCAGCCGCACAGGCCGCGTTGATGCCCTGCGCACTTGCCAGATGCGCCAGTTGCATCCCACCGTCACAGACATCGCCGATTGCATAAATCCCGTCAAAATTTGTCTGCTGAGATTCATCGACGGCGATACGCCCATCGACCAGCTTCAAGCCGAGCGACCCGTCAAAAATCCCATCGATATTGGCCTTTCGGCCCGTCGCAACGATAATACCGTCAAAGGTAAGGCTCTCTTCCCGGTCTTTATGCGTAAAGGTACACTTGAGCATCGACCCTTCCTGTTTAATCCGTTCTGCCACAGCTTTGGTGTAGATACGCACGTCGCGCTTCTTCAGTGAGGTGGACAGACCTTGAGCAAGCTCACGGTCCATCGCCGGTAAAATGCGATCGGCAAATTCGAGGACAGTCACTTCACAGTCCAGCGCGGCGTACAGGCTGGCCATCTCCATACAGATCACACCACCGCCGATAATCAACAGGCGTTTATAATATTTGTCGTTGTGCATCAACATCTCTTCGCCCGTCAAAACATTTGTAAGCTCCGCCCCTTCAATAGCCAATTTTGCTGCAGAAGAACCTGTAGCGATGACGATGTTCTTGGCTTTGAGCTGATTTTCTCCCACTTGAACAATACCTGTCTGCGGGATAAAAGCCTCTCCTCGTATAACATCAACGCCATTGGATTTTAAAAGCCCTTCTATACCGCCGACAAGGCGCGATGTAACGGCTTCCTTGCGCTCGTTCACTTTGTAAATGTCGAAATTTGTCGAATTAGCGGAGAGGCCGTAAGCAGACGCCTGTTTCATCTCCTTATACAGGTTCGCCGCATGCATCAGGGTTTTAGTTGGGATGCAACCCCGGTTTAAACAGGTACCGCCGATGGCGTCCTTTTCAATAAGCGCGGTTTTTAAACCAAGCTGTGCCGCTCTGATTGCGCAGACATAGCCACCCGGTCCCGCACCGATAATCGCAATATCATAAGTTTTCATCTTCTACCTCCTTTAAAAGAAAATTCAGCAGTTCACGCGGCATTTGTGTGGTATACAAGTCTTCTTGCGCGCAAGCCTGTGCGGCGGCAAGAAAGGCGGCAGGCGTATAGGGCCTGCCTTTTAACGCAGTGGCAAAGGCCGCGATATATTCACTGTCCATCGCATCGGAATAAAGCGCCGCGGCTTTAATCCATCCATTTTCAACTAAAAGCCGCAGATCGACATTTCCCCAATCAAATCGCTTTTGAAAAGCGTGGGTCTCGGCAGGGCCGGCACCAAAGATAAAATCATCCGATGCATATTTTTCATACAATTTTTCCAGTTCCGCCTGATCAAAAACACTTTCATTCAAAGCCGTAGCTTTTGCACCATAAACGTCCTCAAAAGCGCTGAGCAATGCCGCGCACAACATTTCTACTGTTAAGTCAGGACGGTAGTCGACGAGATTCGCAACGCGGGCGCGCACAGACTGAACGCCTTTTGCACGAAGCTTTTCCTGCGATACGTTCAAATACTTCGACAGCTTGTCTTTGTCGACGGCAAGCATCAGCGTACCGTGATGCAGTTTGCCGGCTTTTGAAGAAAAGAAAGCATTGCCGGAGATTTTTTTACCTTCGATGCAAATATCGTTGCGCCCCTCTGCGACGGCAGGAATACCGAGGCGGCTCAGCGCGGTCGTAATCACACAGAGCTGCTTTTCTAAATCGTAACTACCCTTTCCGGCAAGAAAGGTAAAGTTCAAATTCCCCAAATCATGGTAGACGGCGCCGCCGCCGGAACTGCGGCGAGCGACGGTGCCGCCGTCTGAATACAACAAAGAGGTGTTGCACTCATTTTGGCAATGTTGATTCTTTCCGATGACGACCGTATGCCTGTTTTGCCACAAATAGAAAATACAGCACTCTTGCTCAATATGATGACAAAGCAAGTATTCCTCCAGTGCCAGATTCCGGTGTGGGTTTGTCTCGGTCGTTCGGTAAGTGTATAACTTCATTTATTCAAACTCAAATTTTAGCTTTGGGCTGCGTGCTGCGCTCACTTCGTCGAGCCGGCCGACCGGCGCTGCAACGGGAGAAGCCTGCAGTGCGTTGGGTCTGCTTTGTGCCGCTTCATAAATCTCGTGGAATACGGCAGCCGCTTCGTCGAGCGTTTCTTTCGATTCCGTCTCCGTCGGCTCGACCATCAGCGCTTCCGGCACGATAAGCGGGAAGTACATCGTCGGCGGATGGATCCCGTTATCAAGCAGCGCCTTGGCCGCATCGAGCGCACTGACGCCCGTTTCCGCTTTCAATTTTGCAAGCGTTAAAACGAATTCATGCATACAGAAACCGTCTGTGGCCACTTCATAGTCCTGCTTCAGCAGCGTCATAAGGTAGTTGGCGTTTAATACAGCGTTTTGCGCCGCCTCTCGGATCCCTTCACGACCCAATGTGAGGATATAGGTAAAAGCTTTGACGACGACTAAAAAGTTGCCGTAAAAGGCCTTGACACTCCCGATACTGTCTTCAGGGTCATAAAAGGCGTAAGCGCCATCCTCTTCCGTCTGCATAAAACTTGGCAGAAACGGTGCCAATATCTGCTTGCAGCCTACCGGTCCCGCACCGGGGCCACCGCCGCCATGCGGCGTAGAGAATGTCTTATGCAGGTTTAAATGAATGACATCAAATCCCATATCGCCGGGTCGCGCGACGCCCATAATCGCATTTAAATTCGCGCCGTCGTAATAACACAACCCGCCGGCCTTGTGGACGATGTCCGTAATAGCGAGGATATCTTTTTCAAAGATACCCAATGTATTCGGATTTGTCAACATTAGTCCTGCCGTGTCGTCGCCAACGGCCTCTTTGAGCTTTTCGATATCCACACAGCCGTCGACACCGGAAGGGATGTTGACCACCGTCATGCCGACCATTGTCGCAGAGGCGGGATTCGTCCCATGCGCACTGTCCGGCACGATGATTTTCGTACGCTTATCATCTCCGCGCGCTTTATGATAGG
Organism: uncultured Eubacteriaceae bacterium; assembly: GCA_937914785.1. Lineage (GTDB taxonomy): Bacteria > Bacillota > Clostridia > Eubacteriales > UBA1433 > CALGIV01. Next base: position 5,892 of record CALGIV010000285.1, read on the forward strand.
CTTTGATGAGCAGCAAACCCAAAAACTCACCCTGTGCGCCCGCGGCGGGCTGAAAGCTCATATGATCCATCCCTGTAATCTCACAGAGATCGTCTTCCGCCTTGCACATCAGTTCCAGACAGCCTTGCACGGTTGCAACAGGCTGCAATGGGTGGATATTTGTAAACCCCGGCAGTGCGGCGATATCTTCGTTGATTTTTGGGTTGTATTTCATCGTACAGCTGCCCAGCG
>CALGIV010000286.1 GCA_937914785.1 uncultured Eubacteriaceae bacterium
GGTTGAGCCGCAGGGCATCCTTTTATCGAACGGTCCGGGAGATGCCAAGGATTTGCCGCAGTGCGTTGAAGTGATCCGCCGGCTGATCGAACAGAAGCCGGTCGTCGGCATCTGCCTGGGGCATCAGCTGCTTACGCTGGCTATTGGCGGTGATACGACGAAATTGAAGTTTGGCCACCGCGGCAGCAATCATCCGGTGAAGGATTTGCGCAAAGACCGCGTCTATATTACGAGCCAGAACCACGGTTATGTCACAAGCGTCCTGCCGGACTGCGTTGAAATCACGCACGTGAATATCAACGACGGCAGCATTGAAGGAATGCGGCATAAGACGAAGCCGATCTATTCCGTGCAGCACCACCCGGAAGCCAGTCCCGGGCCGGACGACAGCGAATATCTCTTTGATGAGATGATCGCGACGATAAAAGGAGGGCAGTAACGATGCCGAAAGATAAAAGTATTAAAAAGGTTTTAATCATCGGCAGCGGCCCTATCGTCATCGGACAGGCGGCAGAATTCGATTATTCGGGCACGCAGGCCTGTACGGCGATGCGCGAAGAAGGCGTGAAAACTGTGCTGGCAAATTCCAATCCGGCGACGATTATGACGGATACGGAAATTGCCGATGCGGTGTATATCGAGCCGTTGACGGTAGAATACATCGAAAAGATTATTGCAAAAGATCGGCCGGATGCCATCCTGCCCGGTATGGGCGGGCAGACAGGACTGAACCTGGCCGTGGATTTGTATCGCGAAGGGATATTGGATAAATATAACGTGCGCGTGATCGGCACGTCGATCGAATCGATTATGAAGGGCGAGGACCGCGACAGCTTTAAACAGCTGATGGAGCGAATCGGGGAGCCGACGATCGAGAGCCGAATTGTGACGAATTTGCAGGATGGCCTCCGCGTCGCCGACGAGATCGGCTATCCGGTCGTCGTGCGGCCGGCCTATACGCTCGGCGGTACGGGTGGCGGCATCGCCGAGACGCGTGACGAGTTGGAGGAAATCTTAAACGTCGGCCTTGCTTTGAGTATGAAAAGCCAGGTGCTCATCGAGAAGAGTATTAAAGGCTGGAAAGAAGTTGAGTATGAGGTGATGCGCGATGGCAAAGGCAATTGCATTACCGTCTGCAATATGGAAAACATCGATCCGGTAGGCATTCATACGGGCGACAGCATCGTCGTCGCGCCGAGTCAGACATTAAGCGATAAGGAATATCAGATGCTGCGCACGGCGGCGCTGAAGATCATCGACGAGATTGAGATCGTCGGCGGCTGCAATGTGCAGTTTGCGCTGCACCCTGAAAGCTTTGAATATGCTGTCATCGAGATCAACCCGCGCGTGAGCCGCTCTTCGGCGCTGGCGTCGAAAGCGACCGGATATCCGATTGCAAAGATTGCCGCGAAGCTCGCGCTCGGCTATGGGCTCGACGAAGTGGTCAACGCCGTGACGCAGAAGACGTACGCTTGTTTTGAACCGACGCTCGATTATGTCGTCGTCAAAATTCCGAAGTGGCCGTTTGATAAGTTTGAGACGGATAAAAAAGCGCTGGGAACGAAGATGATGGCTACAGGTGAGACGATGGCTATCGGTGCGAACTTTGAACAGGCGCTGCTTAAAGCCGTGCGCTCGCTGGAAGTCGGGCGGTTTTCGCTCGTTCATAAACAGTCGCAAAAGCGCACTCTGGCGGAGCTGAAAGACCGTATTATACATCCTGACGATGAGCGGATTTTCGATATTGCAGAAATGATGCGCCGCAAATACAGTTATGACCGCATCGCGAAAGTGACGGGCATCGACCGCTTTTTCATCGAAAAGATCAAATACATCGTCGACAACGAGGAGAAGCTGACCCGTATGTCGCCGGAGATGCTCGATAAAGAATATTTAAAAGAGTTGAAAAAACGCGGCTTTGCCGATAAAGGCATTGCCGAGCTGATGGGCGTTCGAGAAGAAACTATTTTTGAACTGCGCCGGCAATATGATATTATGCCGACGTATAAGCTTGTCGATACGTGTGCGGCAGAATTTGAAGCTGTCTCGCCGTACTACTACTCGACGTATGACGAGTTTGACGAGTCGGTCGTCAGTGAGAATAAGAAAATCGTTGTCGTCGGCAGCGGCCCGATCCGCATTGGACAGGGCATTGAATTTGATTATTGTTGTGTTCACAGCGTCTTTGAGTTAAAGAAACAGGGCATTGAGGCCATCGTCATCAATAACAATCCCGAAACCGTCAGTACGGACTTCGACATTTCAGACAAGCTTTACTTTGAGCCGCTGACGGAGGAAGATTTTTATAATGTGATTTTAAAAGAAAAGCCGGACGGTGTGATTTTACAGTTTGGCGGCCAGACGGCGATCAAGCTCGCCAACTTCTGCACGAAAAAGAACATTCCGATCATCGGCACGCAGCCGAAGAGCATTGACGCGGCGGAAGACCGCGAAAAGTTTGAAGAGATTTTGGAAAAACTGTCGATTCCGCGTCCGAAGGGCCGCGGTGTGTGGACGATGGAGATGGGTATTCAGACGGCCGAGGAGGTCGGCTATCCTGTGCTCGTGCGTCCGTCTTATGTGCTCGGCGGCCGTGGGATGGAGATTTGTTTCACGCAGGAGCAGCTGGAAAAATATTTGCATGAAGCCATCGTCTACGACGAAGAAAACCCCGTGCTCATCGATAAATATCTCTACGGTACAGAATTGGAAGTCGACGCCGTGTGCGACGGACAGGACGTGTTGATTCCGGGGATTATGCAGCATCTGGAAAAAGCGGGTGTGCATTCCGGCGACAGTATTACAATCTATCCGCCAATCGATATGACCGATGAAGTCAAGCAAAAGATTTACGACTACACAAGGCGGATTGCGGCAGAGATGGAGATTGTCGGCATTATCAATATCCAGTTTATCGAGATGGACGGCGAGGTCTATATCATCGAAGTCAATCCGCGGTCCAGCCGCACGGTGCCTTATATCAGCAAGATATCCGGCCTGCCGATCATTCCGCTGGCGATGCGCTGCATGCTTGGCGGCAGATTAAAAGAGATGGCGTGCGGAGTAGGCCTGTATGCAGAATCAGACCTTTACGGTATTAAAATACCGGTCTTTTCAACGGAAAAGATTCCCGGTATCGAGGCGGTGCTTGGCCCGCAAATGCGCTCGACGGGCGAGGTGCTTGGCGTGAGCAGGAACTTTGAAGATGCGTTATTTAAAGGCCTTTGCGCCGCGGGGACAGATCTGGCCAAGATCACAAAAAAAGTGCTTGTGACGTTAAATGACGACGACAAGGAGCAGTTTATGCCTGTCATCAAACGTTTTGTCGACAGCGGTTTTGAGATCGTTGCGACCAGAGGTACGGCCGAAGCACTCGGCAGGCAGGGCATCGATGCTGAAATTGCCGGTAAGATCGGGCAGGCTTACCCGACGATTATCGATATGATTATGGAACGCAAAATCAATATGATCATCAACACGCCGAAGAAGACGGAACATTCGATGTCCGACGGGTTTAAAATGCGCCGTGCGGCAATTGAAAATAAGGTGGAAGTCGTCACGACGTATGAAAAGGCTGATGCCGTGGCAAGATTGCTCTATGATAAAATAAATCACGGTTCGCAGCAAGTCTACGATATCTGCAAACTTTATTATACAAAAGGAGAGTAAGAAGCGGTGAAATACGATGCGTTCTTCGAAGCGAACGTGGAAAATATGATTCGCGATGTACAGCGTCTCGTGCGTATTCGCAGCGTTGAGGACATCCCACAGGCAGGTATGCCTTTTGGCGAGGGCGTTGAGCAGGCGCTGAAAGAAGCGCTGGCCATTTGTGAAGAGTCAGGGTATCAAACAACGAACCTCGACGGATACGCCGGTTATGCCGAGACAGGACAGGGAGAAGAGGTTGTCGGCATCCTCGTGCATTTGGATGTCGTGCCGGAAGGCAGCGGCTGGCGTAAAGACCCTTATGGTGGTGAGGTGGAGGGCGGCAGGATTTACGGCCGCGGTACGAGCGATGACAAGGGCCCCGCAATCGCAGCGCTGTATGCCTTAAAAGCTGTCGAAGCGTCTGGCATCGCATTGAATAAGCGCGTGCGCATCATCTTCGGCACGAACGAAGAGAGCGGCTGTCTGTGTATTAAGCATTACGTTGAACGAGAGGGTCACGTCGATATCGGCTTTACGCCGGACGCGGCGTTTCCGCTGATTCACGGGGAGAAGATGATCCTGCAGTTGGATATATTAATTCCGAACGAAGGTGAGCAAAGAGAGACGTACTTAATGGATATCAGCGGCGGCAGTGCAGTGAATATGGTTGCCGATGAATGCCGGGCAACGCTGCATTCAAATGAGCCTGAAAAGCTGGTTGGACAGTTTGATGCTTTTATTGTACAACACCCGATAAAAGGGGCGTACACCGTTTCGGATGACGAAATAACATTTCAAATAAAAGGGGCTTCCTCGCACGGCAGCCGACCTGAAGAAGGGGTCAATGCGATCGCGCACATGATCCAGTTTTTGAAAACTGTCCAATTAGGTAAAGGTGCAGCATTTACCGAGATTTTCGATAAATTGTTCGCCCTGGAGGTCAACGGCGCATTGATGGGATTAAATCTGTCCGACAAATACGGGCAAACAACGTTGTGTGTCGGCAATATACAAACTAAAGAAGACGGTATTCACGTTGGCATCGATTTGCGTTGCCCGATTACAGCAGAGTATGAAGATGTCATTCGCAGGCTTGACGGCGCAGTTCAGGCTGTTCAAGCACGCTATTCTGTGTTAGAATATAAGCAGGCATTGTTTATGCCGCCGGAGGATAAGCTGGTAGTGAGCCTGATGGATTGCTACCGGGAAGTTACAGGGGATGATGCTGCGCAGCCGTTTACGATCGGCGGCGGTACGTATGCCCGTACGATGAACAACATTTTGGGTTTTGGCATGCTTTTTCCCGACGAGGAAGACCGGATGCATAAACAGGATGAAAGTATTGCAATCGACAGCCTGTTAAAAGCGGCCAAAATATACGCTGCGGCCATCGAACGGTTGGCTGCAGGTGAGTGAGGGAGTTATGCAATATCTAAATGTAGATCGATTGTATGATGATGCTACAAGATATAGCGATCAGATGATTGTGCTGAAAGGTTGGGTGCGCACGACGCGCGCGTCGAATGCCTTTGGCTTTATGGAGCTTAATGACGGCACGCATTTTAGAAATGTACAAATTGTTCTGGAACGCGAACGGCTCGATGGTTTTGACGAGGCGGTTAAATACACGATCGGCTCTGCCGTCGAAGTGACTGGACAGCTCATTTTAACGCCGGAAGGCAAGCAGCCTTTTGAAGTCAGAGCGACAGAGATTTGCCTGGCGGCCGACAGTAAAGCGGACTACCCATTGCAAAAGAAGCGCCACAGCCTGGAATATTTACGTGAAGTGGCACATCTGCGCCCGCGTACGAATACTTTTTCTGCCGTTTTTCGCGTCCGCTCTGTCTTGGCTTATGCCATCCATTCTTATTTTAACGAACGCGGCTTTCTTTACGTCCATACACCGATTATTACGGCCAGTGATGCCGAGGGTGCGGGCGAACTGTTTCGCGTAACGACATTAGATTTAGAGCATATGCCCAAAAATGAAAATCGAATGGATTTTACGAAAGATTTCTTTAAAAAAGAGGCCTTTTTAACAGTCAGCGGCCAGCTTCAGGCCGAGGCCTACGCGTTGGCTTTTAAGAATGTGTATACCTTTGGCCCGACATTTCGGGCCGAGAATTCAAATACGACGCGCCACGCCGCGGAGTTTTGGATGGTCGAGCCGGAAATTGCTTTCGCCGAGCTGAAAGACAATATGGACCTGGCCGAAGATATGTTAAAATATATCATCGTGTACGTGCTGGAATCCTGTCCGGATGAGATGGCATTTTTCAATTCTTTTATCGACAAAGGGCTTTTAGAGCGACTCGATAATATCGTCAATTCCGCCTTTGAGCGCATTACGTATACCGAGGCCATTGAATTGCTGAAAAAAAGCCGAAAAGTGTTTGAATACCCGGTTGAATGGGGAGATGATTTACAGACCGAACACGAACGGTATCTCACGGAAGAAATATTTGAAAAACCGGTGTTTGTCACGGACTACCCTGCCGATATCAAAGCGTTTTATATGCGCTTAAACAGCGATAATAAAACTGTTGCGGCGATGGATTTGCTCGTGCCGGGTATCGGCGAAATTATCGGCGGCAGCCAGCGTGAAGAGCGCATAGACTATTTGACTGGCGCGATGAAGCGCATCGGTATTGAAAAAGGAAAGATGCAGTGGTATCTCGATTTAAGGCGTTACGGCGGCTGCAAGCACGCGGGGTTCGGCCTTGGATTTGAACGGGCGGCGATGTATATTACGGGGATGAAAAATATCCGCGATATCATACCGTTTGTCAGAACGGTTGGCAGTGCGGAATTTTAATAAAATTTAGGGGGAAATATGATGGAAAAATATGTTTGTACTGTATGTGGTTATGTGTACGATCCTGAGATAGGGGATGAAGAAAACGGTGTTGCGCCGGGCACGGCATTTGCCGATGTGCCGGACGGATGGCTTTGTCCGCTGTGTGGCGTGGACAAGTCAATGTTTG
>CALGIV010000287.1 GCA_937914785.1 uncultured Eubacteriaceae bacterium
GTTAAGGCCGGCTACAGTGAAGATGGGAAAGTACGGCTGTTTGATGGCAGGACGGGTGAAGAGTTTGAGAGCCGCGTTACCGTGGGTTATATGTACTTCCTCAAGCTTCACCATCTGGTGGACGACAAGATGCACTCGCGCTCGACGGGTCCGTACTCGCTCGTAACACAGCAGCCATTGGGCGGAAAAGCCCAGTTTGGCGGCCAGCGGTTCGGCGAGATGGAAGTCTGGGCGCTGGAAGCATACGGTGCCGCGCATACCCTGCAGGAGATTATTACCGTGAAGTCCGATGACGTGGTCGGCAGGGTAAAGGCGTATGAGGCCATTATCAAAGGGGAGAATATCCCGCGCCCTGGTATGCCTGAGGGCTTTAAAGTGTTGATTAAAGAGTTTCAGAGTCTTGGCATCGATGTGAAGATTATCGATGAAGAAGATCAGGAATTTAAAGTAAAAGAGGCGGAAGACGAAGACGACATTTCGGCGTCGATCCATACGGTCGTACCGGTGGAAAACTCAGGCGCCGAAGAAGATGATTTGCTGTAGGGAAATAACAATTTGGGGGGCGAAAATTTGAACGAATTAAACAACTTTAAGGCGATTAAAATCGGCCTGGCATCGCCGGAACAGATTCGCGAATGGTCGCACGGCGAGATAAAGAAGCCGGAGACGATCAACTACCGTACGTTAAGACCCGAAAAAGAAGGTCTCTTTTGTGAAAAGATATTCGGTCCGACGAAGGACTGGGAATGCCATTGCGGCAAATATAAAAGAATTCGATATAAAGGGATGGTCTGTGACCGCTGCGGCGTCGAAATTACGCGTGCAAAGGTGCGGCGCGAGCGTATGGGCCATATCGAGCTGGCGACACCGGTAAGCCACATTTGGTATTTAAAAGGGATTCCCAGCAGGATTCGCCTGCTGTTGGATATGTCTCCGCGCGATTTGGAGAAGGTGATTTATTTTGCGGCGTATATCGTTACAAAGCCGGGTAACTCGCCGCTGTCTTATAAACAGCTTTTGTATGAGTCGGAATACCGCGATGCGCAACAGCGGTATGGCAACGATTTTGAAGCGAAAATCGGCGCAGAAGCAATTCGTGATTTGTTGCGTGATATTGATGTTGAAGCTGAAAGTGAAGAGCTTCGCCGGGAAGTAAAAGAATCGACCGGACAGAAGCGCGCAAAAGCTGTGCGCCGGCTGGAAGTCGTCGAGGCGTTTAAGAAATCCAGCAATAAACCGGAGTGGATGATTTTAGAAGTCATTCCCGTTATTCCGCCGGAATTGCGCCCGATGGTTCAGCTGGACGGCGGACGTTTTGCCACGTCGGACTTAAACGACTTGTACCGCCGCGTGATCAATCGAAATAACCGTCTAAAGCGTCTGCTCGCTTTGGATGCGCCGGATATTATCGTGCAGAACGAAAAGCGTATGCTGCAGGAGGCGGTTGATGCGCTCATCGACAACAGCCGTAAGCGCCGCCCTGTAACAGGGCAGAATAACCGCGTCTTGAAGTCGCTTTCCGATATGCTGAAAGGCAAGCAGGGACGTTTCAGACAAAACCTGCTCGGCAAGCGCGTCGATTACTCGGGGCGCAGTGTTATTGTCGTCGGGCCGGAATTGAAGATGTATCAATGCGGCCTGCCGAAGGAAATGGCGATTGAACTGTTTAAACCATTCGTTATGAAAGAGCTGGTAAACCGTAAATTTGCGCAGAATATTAAGAGCGCGAAGCGGATGGTCGAGCGTATGCGGCCGGAAGTATGGGACGTTTTGGATGACGTCATCAAAGACTATCCTGTGCTGCTGAACCGTGCGCCGACATTGCATAGATTAGGTATTCAGGCCTTTGAACCAATTTTGGTCGATGGCCGGGCAATTAAATTGCATCCGCTGGTTTGTGTTGCCTACAATGCGGACTTTGACGGCGACCAGATGGCCGTTCACGTGCCGCTTTCCGCCGAAGCGCAAGCTGAGGCGCGTTTCTTGATGCTCGCTTCAAACAATATCTTAAAACCGCAGGACGGCGCACCCGTCGTGAGCCCGTCTCAGGATATGATTCTGGGTTCTTATTACCTGACGACACACATTGAGGGAGCCAAAGGGGAAGGGATGTACTTCTCTTCAATCGACGAGATGGAAATGGCTTATCAAAACAAAGTCGTCACATTGCATTCCAAAGTGTATTTGGAAGTTGAAAGAGAGATTGACGGGAACAAGAAAACACGCATTGTTTCGAGTACAGTGGGCAGGTTTTTCTTTAATGAAATTATCCCGCAGGATTTAGCGATTCGCCGCAGAGAAACGGAAGACGATTTGTTTGAATTAGAGATCGACGAAGTGGCAGACAAGAAAATGCTTTCCAGGATCGTTTCTCAATGCTTTGAGGTACACGAGGCGGCAAGAACCTCGGAAATGCTGGATGATATTAAGAGTCTGGGATTCCATTATTCGACGGTGGGGGCGATTACGGTCAGCATCGGCGATATGGAAGTGCCGGAAGCGAAGAGAGAACTGTTGAAAAAAGCAGATGCCGAGGTTGAAAATGCGTTAAAGAACTATAACCGCGGCTTGATCAGTGAAGAAGAACGCTATCAGAAGGTTATTGACGTCTGGACGAAGACGACGCGTGAAGTCACGCAGGCGCTGATGAATAATCTGCATCCATTGAATTCAATCAATATGATGGCTACATCTGGTGCGAGAGGCGGCGTTGGCCAGATCGGCCAGCTGGCCGGGATGCGTGGCCTGATGGCAAACCCGACGGGACAGATCATCGAACTGCCGATCAAATCAAATTTCCGCGAGGGCTTGAATGTACATGAGTTCTTTATCTCGACACATGGTGCGCGGAAAGGTCAGGCGGATACAGCGCTGCGTACGGCAGATTCCGGCTATTTGACGCGTCGGCTGGTGGATGTCAGCCAGGAAGTATTGATCAAAGAAGAAGATTGCCACACCGACAAAGGCTATGAAGTGTATGCGATTGTCGAAAATGGGAAGATTATAGAAACGTTGGCGGAGCGCATATATGGCCGTTATGCGTTTGAGGCGGTCATACACCCCGAGACGGGCGAAGTGCTCGTCGAAAAGGAAACGCTGATCAGCAAGGCGATGGCTGCCAAAATTGAAGAGGTTGGCGTTAAGACGGTCATTATTCGTTCGGTCTTTAATTGTAAGAGCAAATATGGCGTATGCCGTAAATGTTACGGCGTTGACCTTACGACAGGCAAACTCGTGCACATCGGTGAGGCGGTCGGCACAATTGCCGCGCAGTCGATTGGAGAGCCCGGTACGCAGTTGACGATGCGTACATTCCATACCGGTGGAGTTGCCGGGGATGACATTACCCAGGGCCTGCCGCGTGTTGAAGAGTTGTTTGAAGCGCGTAAACCGAAGGGGCAGGCGATTATTTCTGAGATTGAAGGCAACATCAAGATTCGCAAGGTTGAACGCAAGACGGAAGTTGAAGTTATCAATGACAAAGGGGATGCCAAAAGTTATACTATTCCGTTTGGCGCGCGATTAAAAGTAGAAGATAAGCAATATGTTCAAGCCGGTGACGTGCTGACCGAAGGCAGCGTTTATCCGAATGATATGCTGCGCATCCGCGGAACAAAAGGCGTGCAGGAGTATCTGTTGTACGAAGTGCAGAAAGTATACCGCTGGCAGGGCGTGCACATCAACGATAAACACATCGAGCTGATCATTCGGCAAATGCTGTGCAAGGTGCGCATTGAAGAGCCGGGCGATACGGAGATGCTGCCGGGCAGCCTGGTAGATATTTACGACTTCGACGAAGAGAATGAGCGCATAATAAAAAAAGGCGGAGAGCCGGCAACTTATATGCAGGAACTGCTTGGCATTACAAAAGCTTCGCTCGAGACGAATTCATTCCTTTCGGCCGCTTCTTTCCAGGAAACGACGCGGGTGTTGACCGATGCGGCCATCAAAGGGAAGGTGGACCCGCTGTTAGGGCTTAAAGAGAACGTTATTATCGGCAAGCTGATTCCCGCGGGAACCGGTGTTGGAAAATACCGCAATATCGTCATTGAGCATGAAGTCATTCAACGGGAAATTCCGGCGCTTGAGGGTGAAGAGATGGTCACACAGGCAGATCTTGAGCAGGACATCGAAGAAACGTTTGAAACAATCTTTGAAGAAAGCCTGTTTGACGGTGCAATAGAAGAAGAAAATATTGACATCCTTTAATCAGTTTGATAAAATAATTTGGCTTGCCATAAATGGAGGTTAAATTGCAAAGAATTAACACAAAGTTGATGGCAGTTGGACGCAAGCAGACGTTGAGCCAAATAAAAAAGGGAAATGTCGTGGCGGTTTTTATCGCGCTGGATGCCGATGAAGAAATCTGTCAGGAAATCAAGTCTGTTTGTCAAAACGAGGGCGTGGAGTATCGCGATGCGCCCAGTATGGTCTTACTTGGGAAAGCATGCGCAATCAGCCGACCGGCTGCTTGCGCTGCTATATTGAAAACAACGATCAAAAAGGAGGTGAAATGATGCCTACGATTAACCAAATCGTGCGGAAAGAAAGAAAAAGGATTGTGGATAAGACAAAAGCTCCTGCGTTAAAAGCAAACCCGCAAAAACGTGGTGTTTGCACATCTGTCAGGACGACGACGCCGAAGAAACCGAACTCAGCACTGCGTAAAATTGCCAGAGTGCGTTTGGTAAACGGAATGGAAGTAACGGCTTATATTCCCGGAATCGGCCACAACCTGCAGGAACATAGTGTTGTGATGATCAAAGGCGGCAGGGTACGAGATTTGCCCGGCGTTCGCTATAAGATTATTCGCGGCGCTCTCGATACGGCAGGCGTGAACAGCAGAAAGCAGTCCAGGAGCAAATATGGTACCAAAAGGCCGAAATAAATCAATTTTGAGCAAATTACACGAACAAATGTGTTTTATATAAATTATTTAAGCACATACGGCGGTGTAATACTTGTCGAGTACCGATGAATTTTAATCTTGAATGGAGGGAAGAACGTGCCTAGAAAGAAAACTTTATTTAAAAGAGAAGTTTTGGCCGATCCGATTTACAACAGTGAACTGGTTACAAAACTGGTAAACAATGTAATGTTGGACGGCAAAAAAGGCGTGGCTCAGAAAATTGTTTATGGCGCTTTTGATATTTTGCAGGAGAAAACGGGCAGAGACCCGCTGGAAGTATTTGAAGAGAGCTTAAACAATATCAAGCCTTTGCTTGAAGTAAAAGCAAGAAGAGTCGGCGGCGCGACTTATCAGGTTCCGCTTGAGGTCAGCGAGAAGCGAAAGCAGACACTGGCGTTAAGATGGCTGATCACCTACAGCCGCGCACGCAATGAGAAGACGATGAAAGAACGTTTGGCCGGCGAGTTATTCGACGCGCTGAACAACACCGGCGCTTCTGTGAAAAAGAAAGAAGACACTTACAGAATGGCTGAAGCGAACAGAGCGTTTGCACATTACAGATGGTAGACGGCATCTTAAGTTCGCCAGCGAGTGAGGTGAGGAACAATGGCTAGGGAATACAGCCTTGAAAAAACAAGAAATATCGGCATTATGGCACACATCGATGCCGGGAAAACGACAACTACAGAAAGAATGTTATATTATTCGGGCCGTATCCACCGCGTTGGAGAGGTGCATGAAGGTACCGCTCAAATGGACTGGATGGAACAGGAGCAGGAACGGGGTATTACCATCACTTCTGCGGCGACAACATGTTTTTGGAACAACCATCGAGTGAATATCATCGACACACCGGGACACGTCGACTTTACCGTCGAGGTGGAACGCTCCCTGCGCGTTTTAGATGGAGCAGTTGCCGTATTCTGTGCAAAGGGCGGCGTGGAGCCGCAGTCAGAAACCGTATGGCGTCAGGCGGATAAATATCAGGTTCCGCGAATGGCATATGTCAATAAGATGGATATTGTCGGCGCAAATTTTTATAACGTCGTCGATATGATGAAAAAACGGCTTGGCGCAAATGCCGTGCCGATTCAGTTGCCGTACGGCAGTGAAAACAGCTTCAACGGCGTCATCGACTTGGTCGAAATGAATATGAAGGCCTATTACGATGGCGGCCAGGAGATGGAAGTTGTCGATATTCCGGCTGAAATGCTGGAGCAGGCGGAAGAGTATCGAAGTGCACTGCTGGAAAACTTATCGGATTTTGACGATTCTATTATGGAAAAATTCCTTGAAGGCGAAGAAATCGGTGTTGATGAGTTGAAAAAGGCCATCCGTAAGATGACGGTGAGCAATGCCGGCATTCCGGTGCTGTGCGGTACTTCGTATAAGAATAAAGGCGTACAGCTCGTGTTGAATGCGGTGATTGATTATATGCCGTCTCCGCTGGATGTACCGCCGATTGAGGGTATAAACCCAAAAACGGAAAAGCTGGAAGTACGCGAAACGGACGACAACGGCCCGTTTTCGGCGTTGGCTTTTAAAATTATGGCAGACCCGTTTGTAGGTAAGCTCGCCTTCTTCAGGGTATATTCCGGAACGATTAATTCTGGCTCGTACGTCTACAATTCCACCAAAGGCAAGAAAGAACGCCTGGGCAGGATTTTGCAGATGCATGCCAACCACCGCGAAGACATCGAAAAGGTGTATACGGGCGATATCGCGGCGGCTGTCGGCTTAAAGGAAACGGGCACGGGCGATACGCTGTGTAATGAGAATAATCAGATTGTTCTGGAGTCGATGGTGTTTCCGGAACCCGTTATTTCGATTGCAATCGAGCCAAAGACGAAGGCGGGGCAAGATAAAATGTCTGCCGCATTGGCCAAGCTTTCGGAAGAAGATCCGACGTTTAAGGCTTATACGGACAAAGATACCGGGCAGACGATTATTTCCGGTATGGGTGAGTTGCATCTGGATATTATCGTCGACAGAATGCTGCGCGAATTTAAAGTGGAAGCCAATGTCGGAAAACCACAGGTTGCCTATAAAGAGACGATTACAAAGCCGGCAGCAGTGAATATGAAGTATGCGAAGCAGAGCGGCGGACGCGGCCAGTATGCTCACGTCGTCATCGATGTGGAACCGCAGGAGGCCGGCAAAGGTTATGAGTTCGTCAATTCAATTACAGGCGGCGTGATTCCGAAGGAATATATTCAGCCTGTCAATGAAGGCATCAAATCGGCAATGGAAAGCGGCGTTTTGGCCGGCTATCCTGTGCTGGATGTGAAGGTTACACTCAAAGACGGTTCATATCATGACGTGGACTCTTCGGAGATGGCCTTTAAGATAGCCGGGTCTATGGCGATGAAAGAGGCGATGCAGAAGGCTGCGCCGATTTTGCTGGAGCCAACGTTTAAAATCGAGATTACCGTGCCTGAGGAGTATTCCGGCGATATTATGGGTGATATCAGTTCCAGGCGTGGAAAGCTCGAGGGAATGGAGGCGCAGGCAAATGCGAATATCATCAGGGGCTATGTGCCTTTGAGCGAAACCTTTGGCTATGCGACGACACTGCGTTCAAAGACGCAGGGAAGAGGAACTTATGTAACGCAGTTCTCACACTATGAAAAAGTATCCAGCGAGACTGCTAAAAAAATATTAGATCGATAGGAGAATATTTAAAATGTCAAAAGAGAAATTCACGAGAGAGAAACCACATGTAAACATAGGAACGATCGGTCACGTAGACCACGGCAAGACAACACTGACAGCAGCAATCACCCTGGTATTAAACAAACGCCTGGGCACCGGCGACTACGTGACATTTGAAAACATCGACAAAGCACCGGAAGAACGCGAAAGAGGCATCACGATCGCAACCTCCCACGTCGAATACGAAACAAACGACCGCCACTACGCCCACGTAGACTGCCCGGGACACGCCGACTACGTCAAAAACATGATCACCGGCGCAGCCCAGATGGACGGCGCAATCTTAGTCGTCAGCGCAGCGGACGGCCCGATGCCACAGACCAGAGAACACATCCTCCTGGCAAGACAGGTTAACGTACCATATATTGTGGTATTCTTAAACAAAGAAGACCAGGTAGACGACCCGGAACTCATCGAACTCGTCGAAATGGAAGTACGCGAACTACTCGACGAATACAACTTCCCCGGAGACGACACCCCGATCATCACGGGCAGCGCACTCAAAGCACTGGAAGACCCGGAAAGCGAATGGGGCGACAAAATCCTAAAACTAATGGAAGCGGTAGACGCCTACATTCCGGAACCGGAACGCGACACCGACAAACCCTTCCTCATGCCCGTCGAAGACGTCTTCTCCATCACCGGCCGCGGCACCGTTGCGACCGGCAGAGTTGAAAAAGGCATCGTACACACCGGAGATGAAATCGAAATCGTCGGCCTGAAACCGGAAAGCAAGAAAACCGTCGTAACCGGCGTAGAAATGTTCCGCAAACTCCTCGACGAAGGACGTGCAGGCGACAACATCGGCGCACTGCTGCGCGGCGTAGACCGAAAAGAAATTGAACGCGGCCAGGTGCTCGCAAAACCCGGCTCCATCAAACCACATACCAAGTTCAAAGCAGAAGTATACGTTCTGACGAAAGAAGAAGGCGGCCGCCATACACCCTTCTTCAACGGCTACCGTCCCCAGTTCTACTTCAGAACGACAGACGTAACCGGCGTAGTTGACCTGGCAGGCGGTGCGGAGATGGTTATGCCCGGAGACAACATCTCGATGACAATCGAACTGATCACCCCGATCGCGATGGAAAAAGAACTGCGATTCGCGATTCGTGAAGGCGGCAGGACGGTTGGCTCCGGTGTTGTGGCTGAGGTTGTT
>CALGIV010000288.1 GCA_937914785.1 uncultured Eubacteriaceae bacterium
GCCAGGTGATCGACGCAGACGCGTGTGCCAACCGTCGTGCAATTTTCCGGCAGCGCATCCTGAACAGCCTGAAAGCTGACCTGCTCCATCAGCAGGATCATATAGGGTGTGGACAGCACCTGCGCACTGCCGCTGCCCATATGTGAAGCACACATTTCTTCTGTTACTTTTGTATTAATTTCTTTGCTCATTCCGATGTTTAAGTTTAGTTCCATCTTCGTCACCTCTGTTATTTTTCTGTATTTTGATCGTCATTTTCTTCATCCGGTTTGGTTGATGCATCCGTTTGTGCCCATAAGTCTTTCTGTTGTGCCCAAAAATCTTCCTGAGGTTTTTTCTCTTCTATAATATTTTCATTAAGATCTATACCTTCAAACAGCTTTGCGAATTCTTCGCCGGAAAGCGTTTCGCGTTCCAAAAGGACGTTTGTGATTTCTTCAAGTTTTTCGCGGTGTTCAACCAGAATTTGCTGTGCCTGTTTGAAAGCCTGATCGATAATTGTCCGGATTTCTTTGTCGATGGCGGCGGCGACTTCTTCACTGTAGTTGCGGCTGCGGTTGAAGTCTCTGCCGATAAAAACTTCCTGCGAGTCACTGCCAAATGTCATCGGGCCGAGCACATCGCTCATGCCGTATTCCATGACCATTTTGCGGGCGATCGCCGTGGCGCGTTCGATGTCGTTTGATGCGCCGGTACAAATGTCGTTTAAGGCTACTTTTTCTGCCGCACGGCCGCCGAGCAGTCCGGCGATGTTATCGAGCAATCGTTGCTTGCTCATATGCGTCATCTCGTTGTCGGGCAGTGTGATCGTATAGCCTGCGGCCATACCGCGTGGAATGATCGAGATTTCGTGCACTGCATCACAATTTGGCAAAAGCTTCATTACGATGGCGTGGCCAACTTCGTGATAAGCCGTAATCTTCTTGTCTTCCGCCGTGACGACGCGGCTCCTCTTCTCGGGGCCGGCAATGATGCGTTTCTTGGCTTCTTCCAGCTCATCATCTGTAATCTCTTCCTTGCCTCTGCGCGCGGCGAGCAATGCGGCTTCATTGACGAGGTTTTCCAAGTCTGCGCCCGTAAAGCCGACGGTGCCTCTTGCAATGTTCTTGAGTTCGACGTTTTTGGAAAGTGGTTTGTTGCGTATGTGAACCTTTAAAATCTCTTCGCGGCCTTTGACGTCCGGCACGTTGATAACGATCTGTCGGTCAAAGCGGCCGGGACGCAGCAGTGCCGGGTCCAATACGTCCGGTCGGTTGGTAGCGGCGACGACGATGATATTGTCGTTGATACCGAAGCCGTCCATTTCGACGAGAAGCTGATTCAATGTCTGTTCGCGTTCGTCGTGCCCGCCGCCAAGGCCGGTGCCTCTTTGACGGCCGACCGCATCAATCTCGTCGATGAACACGATACACGGGGCGTTCTTCTTCGCGGTATCGAACAAGTCGCGTACGCGTGAAGCCCCTACGCCGACAAACATTTCAACGAATTCTGAACCGCTTACGGTAAAGAACGGCACATCCGCTTCGCCGGCAACGGCCCGGGCCAGCAGGGTTTTACCGGTTCCGGGAGGGCCTACCATCAGGACACCTTTGGGAATTTTTGCGCCGAGCGCGGTATATTTTGAAGGATGCTTCAGGAAATCGACAATTTCCTGCATCTCTTCTTTTTCTTCATCTGCGCCGGCAACATCTTTAAAGGTTACTTTTTTGGTGCTGGAAGGGTTGAACATCTTGGCGCTGCTCTTGCCAAAATTCATCACCTTTCCACCGCCGGAAGACTGTTGGTTAAACAATACGAAGATAAAGACCAGTGCGCCTACGAGCAATAGTGTCGGCAGCAGGGTGCTGAGCCAGCTATTGTTCGACGGGATGACATAGTCGACCTTCGTGCCGCCGGGCTTGACGTATTCATGGATAATATCGTCAAAAGAATACGGAATAAAAGCATAAACCTTATCGCCGTTTTTCAGCTCAGCCGTTGCGACCTGGGTTCCTTTGTCGACAACGAGCGTTAAGACTTCATCGGCTTCCAAGCGCTGAAGCAGTTGGCTGTAAGAGACTGCCGTTGCGTCATTGCGTGAGCCGCCGAGCGTTGAAATTAGAAAAATGACGGCAATGCCGATTAATACATAAACGATAAATGTAAATTTAAAATCTTTTTTCATATATCCACCTTTTGTTATAGTTTACTCATTCGTATAAACACGGCGTTTCAGGATGCCGATATAGGGCAGGTTGCGATAAAGATTATCGTAATCAAGACCGTAACCGACGACAAACTCGTTCGGAATATCGAACCCTTTATAGTCGATTTTAACGTCGTCTTTTTCTTCTCGTACGCCGGTTTTGTTTAACAGAACGCAGAGTTTAAGGCTGTTTAGCCCGTAATCTTCAAGCTTGGGAACCAACCCTTTTAAAGTGATGCAGGTATCTGCGATGTCTTCGACGATGAGCACATCGCGCCCCTTTAAATCGATGGTCGCATCTTTAAGGATCGTGATGCTGCCTTTGCTGAATGTTTTATCGCCATAGGAAGCGGCTTGCATAAAATCAATTTCAACATCGATACCCAATGCGCGCATTAAGTCGGAAGCAAAGATAAAAGCGCCGTTTAAAATACAAAGAAGAACCGGTACCGTATGCCGATAATCTTTCTCGATCTCTTTTGCAAGAGAGGTGACTTTATCAGCTATTTGTGCTTCGGTCAATATAATTCTCTCAATGTCTTTATGCATCTCTTACCTCTTTGGTTGAAAGTTCTTTTACTGTGACGCGTGCTATATTTTTTGTCGTGTGGGTAATTTTATACCTCTCATCCATTTCATATCCTACAATCAGGATAATGTGATCCCCATCACACAACAGGGGCAGTCGGGCGCGTTGTTCTCGCGGCACCTTTTTCTCAATAAAATATTTTTTGAGACGTTTATGCCCGGCGAAATTCAACGGTTGGAAAATATCACCCGAATTTTTACTCCTTAATTTTAAAACACCTTCTATTTTATCATAATCAAGATACTTTTCATACACATTTTTTATTGGTTTTTTTATATTTGTAACAATCTGAATGTCGATGGACAGATTCAACGCCTCAATAACGGTTTGTCCGATGTTGTTAACAGGATAAGAATAGCCTTCTTCTTCTCTGGCAGTTGCATTGGAAAAGAGGAATTCTTCGTAACGGCGCAGCGCGATCAGATGTCCGGGCAGGTCGATCTGCCAGACCGTTTTACCGCTGTTCATTTGCGCGATGATGGCTTTGAGATGCTTTCTTTCGATATCTGCAGGTGCGCCGTTCAGTGTGCAGAGTAATTCGAACAGCAGATAAGGCCATAAAAAAGGCGCTATTTCATTAAAGCAGGCAATCGGAATGGACGCGGCGTCGTGCTGCACCATAATCTTTTCATAATACGGTGCAAGCGAGCTGCTTATTTCCCCGGCAATACGTTGAGCCTGCACGGACAGGTGTCCGAGCAGCACATCGCAATCGGCATAAGCAGTGCGCAGTGCAGGCAGGTAAAGGTTTCGCACTTTGTTGCGAAAATAGGTGTTTTGCGCATTTGTCTCGTCCGTACAATAGTCGATCTGCTCTGTTTGCAAGTAATCCAAAATGGCATCCTTGCGCACGCCGAGCATCGGGCGGACGACATCATCCGGTGTCTTATTTACAATCCCGCGCAGGCCGTTTAAGCCGCTGCCGCGCAGCGCGTGCATGATCACTGTTTCGATATGATCGTCGTAATGGTGCGCCGTGGCAATTTTTGAAAAGCCATACACTTTTTTTGCTTCCTGTAGCGTATGGTAGCGGAGCAGACGTCCGGCCGTCTCAACAGAACACTTTTGTTCGTCGGCATAAACGCGGACGTCTGCAGACTCTGAAATAAATTGAATATTCAGTTTATTGCAGAGTTGTGCACAAAACACTTCGTCATTCAATGCGCTTTTTCGCAGCTGATGATTAAAATGCAGTGCAGAAAGGTTAAAGTCCAGTACAGTGCGCAGTTTTACAAGCACAAAAAGCAGCGCAGTAGAATCCGCGCCGCCGGACAGGCTCAACAGAACATCGTCTTTCTTTTCGATCAGGCGATGCTGTAAAATATATTGATATACTTTATATTCGAAATCATGTAGCGCCGTATCCATACGCATATTATAGACTTTCCGCCTGGTGAATTCAATGGTTATTTCATTCTGCACGCTGCCAGACTTTCGCGACCATAACCGTAATATCATCTGCCTGACGGTGTTCGGTAAGTTTGTCAAACTGCGTGAAGATGGCTTCCGCCGCATTTTGTGGGCTGCGGCTTTTCGTATTACGCAGGATTTCGCGTATCTGGCGGTCTGTCAGGTAGGAAGAAAAGCCGTCGGAAAACATATAAATATAGGTATTGGGCCGCAAGGTCTTTTGTGTGATTTTCACATTCGGCATATCCAATATACCGATCGGTGTCGTATCGAATTCAATCTTTTCAATCTTATCGTCTGTTTTAATATAAGTCGCGCAGGCGCCGGCCTTGATGAAGACGGCTTCAGACGTATATTCGTTAAACAGCAGTGCATCCAGCGTTGAGAAGATATCGACGCCGTCTTCGAACTCCAAAATACCATTTGCCATCATCACCGCTTTTTTGATGTCGATGCCGCAGCCCAGCAAGTCTTCGATGATATCCAGCAGCTGCCCGCTGTAGCGTTGGGCATCCGCGCCGCTGCCCATCCCGTCCGCAATGGCGGCGAGCACCAGGCCTTTATCCACATCGGCAACCGTACTGCTGTCACCGGAGACGTCGGAATGCTTTTTCAACATTTTCTTTTGTGAGACACTCATCCGCATCAGCGGTGCTTCGACAAAAGAGAGCACCTTGCCTTCTTCCTGTGCATACTCGTTGTCGAAATCGGCTTTAATGCCGACAGAAATGCGGATACAGTCGATGAGCGAGCGTTTGAGCTTGCGTGAAATGGAATTTTCGTTCAGGCTGATATAAAGGTGCATAATATTGCGCCTGTCACTGAAGATAAAGACGCCGCGCACAGCAATACTTTCTCGCGTCAGCGCGGCGAGCAAGCTGTTTTCTTCTTCTTGGTGTTTGACGATGGCGCTTTGCATAATGTCAAAGATTTCTTCGCTTAACTCGATTAAGCTTTGCTGTTTGGTTAAATAATATTCCTGCTGGCGTTCAAAACGCGCTTCGCGTGCGCTTTCGCGCAGAGCATTTTTAAAGGCGTGATTCACGACGAGTTTCACACATTCCGGCTTGTGGCACATTTTGATAAAGGCGCTGTTGGCAAAGACGAAATCGCTGCCGTTAAAGCTTTCCAGTGCCGAGTAAAACAGGGCCATCGTCTCTTTCGGACTGTCGTTCCAGCAGAAGTCGTAATAACCACATGATGTACACACATCGTTGATCACGGCATAAAGGGTTGTCTTGTTGCGCACCTCGGTTGTCGTCTTTGTTGCTGGTTTCGTGATAAAAAATGCGCTTTGTGCCGCGCGTTGTTTGTCGAGTTGTTCGCGGATGTAAATGGTCAGCGCTTCGTTGTCGCGCGCATAGGATAAAGCTTGCCTGTTCGCCGGTTGCGGCAGGCGGGAAAGCGGCAGAGCAATAAAGAGGATAGCGCCTGCAACCATTTCTTTTGCATATAAAAACACATTTGTAATGCCTTCGGTATAAGCGGTTAAAATCAGTGCGCCTGCAATAAAAATAAAGACGGTCAGCAGTTTGTTGATTTTGCGCACACAGCATGCCAGAAGCGTAGCAAAGGCGTAGACGGCGATGGCGGAAATCGGCATCAGTCCACAGAGCCTTAAGGCCAGAGCAGTTAAAACAGAAAGGGGCAATGCGGCTTTGATGCCGATCAGAGAAGTGGTACATAAAATAAGAAACATGGCCGCAATAACAGCCAGGCTGTATCCAAACAGCACAAACTGGTGGATCGCGGTGATAAAGATGATCAGGATCATACAAATACAGATGACTTCTTCATCGCTGAAGGCCTTATGCTTACGGTAGGTGCCGGCAGCATAAGGCCTTCAGCGATGAAGAAGTCATCTGTATT
>CALGIV010000289.1 GCA_937914785.1 uncultured Eubacteriaceae bacterium
GCTTTATATGCGATCGTGTGCGCTTCGTCGCAGACGGGCGCTTTGTCGGCGCGCCGCATATAAAGCCGGCGCTGTGGCTCAAACCGGTCCGGTCCGAAGTAGCTGCGAAAGCCGCCAAGCCGGATATCGGATAGGGAGGCGGCGACGGTATCGATAATCGTCGATTTGCCGGTGCCGGGTTCTGCGATCAAGAAGATATGCATGTTTTTCTCCTGCGTAAAACGGTGCTTGACGGACAGTATAACATAGGTTATTATGTTCATACAAGAATATACTCGTTTAAGAATAATAGACGGTGCATAATGGAAACAATGAAAAGTCGAAAGAGGGAACGCCGTATTATCGTAGCGCTGGCCGCCGTATTGGCTGCTGTTTTTATCGTGTCATTTTCAATCGGACGCTATCCGGTCAGTGTCAAAGAGCTTGCCGGCATCGTGCTGTCGCGCTTTGTGGATATCGAGCAGTTCTGGACAGACAGTATGGTTAAAGTGCTTTATAACATCCGCCTGCCGCGCGTGCTGCTCGCGTGTATGGTGGGCTGTTGTCTTTCCGTTGCGGGTGCTGTTTTTCAGGGCGTGTTTCGCAATCCGATGGCTTCCCCGCAGGTGCTCGGCGCCTCTAAGGGGGCGTCGTTTGGAGCTTGCCTGGCGATCCTGCTGGGCTTGTCGAGTATGCAGATTACGCTCAGCGCATTTGTTTTTGGCATGCTCAGCATCTTAATCGTGATGTTTTTCGGCAGGCGCGTAAAAGGCAACGCCGCGATGGGGCTGATTCTGGCGGGCATTATGGTGGGTTCATTGTTTGAAGCAGGCGTGTCGTTTATGAAAATTACAGCAGATCCGACGAACGAATTGCCGGCGATGACCTACTGGCTGGTCGGCAGCCTGTCCGGTGCGACGATGAAGGACGTCGCCTTTATTGCCGTTCCGATGGCCATCGGGCTGATTCCGCTGTTTTTGCTTCGCTGGCGCTTAAATATGTTGACGATGGATGAGGACGAAGCGCGCACGCTGGGCGTAAATACGCGCCGGCTGCGCTTGGCTGCGCTGTGCTGTGCAACGTTGATTACGGCTTCCTGTGTAGCGGTCAGCGGCCTGATTAGTTGGGTTGGGCTCGTCATGCCGCACGTGGCGCGTAAGCTGACGGGCAGCGACTACCGGTATATGATTTCGACTTCGGCGCTGACGGGAGCAGTCTTTCTGTTGATTGTCGACAACATTTCGCGCAGCCTGTTGCGAACGGAGATTCCGATCGGTATTTTAACGGCGTTTGTCGGCGCGCCATTCTTTTTGTATTTGCTTTCGGGCAGAGGGGAGAGGCGGCGATGAGCGTGACAGTAGAAAATCTGACGTTTGCTTACAGTGACAGGCGGATAATTTTAGAGGATATTTCCTTTGACGTCGACAGCGGAAAAATGTTGTGCGTACTGGGGCCGAACGGTGTCGGCAAGAGTACGTTGTTTCGCTGTATATTAGGGTTGCTCGGAAAGTATCAGGGACGTATTACGATTGATGAGATCGACATTAAGACGATGAAGCCGAAGCAACTGGCACGGCACGTGGCTTATATTCCGCAGTCGCATATTCCCGTATTCAACTACTCGGTCTTTGACGTGGCGTTGATGGGGACGAATGCGATGATCGGAACGTTTTCCACGCCGGGACAAAAGGAAAACGGCTATGTGGAAGAAGCGCTTGAATTGGTGGGGATTACGCATTTAAAAGACAGGCCGTTTTTAAACATCAGCGGCGGAGAGCGGCAGCTCGTCTTAATCGCGCGTGCGCTGGCGCAGCGTGCGAAGGTGCTGATTATGGATGAGCCGACGGCGAATTTGGATTACGGCAATCAGGTGCGCGTGCTCTCGCAGGTTAAGCGCCTGAGCCGGCAGGGCTATACCGTCATCCAGTCGACGCATCATCCCGATCAGGCATTTTTATACGCGGATGAAGTGCTCGCGCTGCTGGACGGTAAAATATTAAGTTATGGCAGTCCGGCGAAGACGATTGACGAAGGATTGATCAAATCGCTGTACGGCGTCGATGTCGTTGTCGAGCGCCTGCACAGTGACCGTGCGCGCGTGTGTATTCCAAAAGAGTTGGTTTCGTACGGTCAAAAGGTTGAAGAATAAAGGTAAAAGAGGGGGGAAGAAATGAAAAGGACAAGAAAGGTATTTGCACTTCTTCTCGTGCTGGCGATGCTGTTGAGTATGGCGTCTTGCGGCACGGAGAAAGGCGGTGAAGGTGAGACGAGAGTTTTCGTCGACTCCGTGGGCAGAGAAGTGGCAATTCCGGTAAAGATCGAACGCATCGCCGTAAGCGGCTCATTTGCGCAGATGTTCATCTTTCCGATCGGTGCGGATATGCTCGTCGGGCTCGGCGGGCAGTGGAGTGAGGACGCGCAGCTGATTTTACCGCAGGAATTTTTAGACCTGCCGGTTTTC
>CALGIV010000290.1 GCA_937914785.1 uncultured Eubacteriaceae bacterium
GACCATCGCTGTCAGAAACATAAATGAGAGCGTGCCGATCACATTTTGTATCGATGTAGGCAAGCCAATTTTTAACAGCATCTTCAACCGTTCTTTATGAAAACCGAAGGAGCTGAATTTGAAATCAAAGATAAAATCATTTCGCTTCAAGTAAATAATACACAATATCATGCTCGTAGCCTGCGAGATCACGGTAGCCAGTGCCGCGCCGCTTGCACCCATTTTTAAACCCGCAACAAACACAAAATCCAGCACGATGTTCACACCACAGGCAATGCTGACAAAAATCAGCGGCCGCTTGCTGTCGCCAAGCCCGCGCATCACAGCGCTGAGCGCGTTGTAGCCGAAGATAAATACCACACCGAGCATCGTAATAAACAAGTAACTCCGCGCTTCTGAAAAGGATTCGGCCGGCGTATTGATCAGACGCAAAAGCGGATTGCGCAAAAGCTCCATTGCAATCGTCATAACAACTGCCAGCGCCAATAGCGTCGTAAACAATGTCCCGATCGTCTCCTTTAATTCCTTGCGTGCGCCATAGCCTTTATATTGCCCGATAAGTACCGAAGCACCGGAACTTAACCCAATCACCAGGTAGGTCATTAAAAGCGTTATTTGGCCGCCAATGTTCACGCCGGACATACTGACGGTGCCGCTGAACTGACCGACAATAATCATGTCTGCGACATTGTAAAGTGCCTGGATAAAATTGGAAATAATAAAAGGGACGGCAAACAGCATCAACTGCCTGAAAACATTGCCCTGAGATAAGTCTTTTTCAAGTTTTGCCAATGAATACCACTCTTTCTCACAACAATTAATCAAAACTTAAGGGAAAAATTTATTGTTGAAAATTTGTCAATGCTATATTATAATGACAATATCTATATTATCACGTTTCAGTTCCATATGTAAACACGTATATCAAATTATTCAGAAAGAAGGTGTTATATGTTACATCATGTACTGGAAGTTATTTTGCCTGAAATCATCTCCTTTTTGGAATTATTGGGTGTCATCATTATTTTCGGCGGTGGCGTTAAGGCATTTATCTACTTATTGATCAACATCTTTAAAAGAGAACACAAACCTGCAATTCTTGAATTGTCAAAAGCAATGGCCGCCGCGTTGGAATTTAAGATGGCGGCAGAAATTCTAAAATCCCTGTTGATTCAGGACGCATCCGAATTACTGGTACTGGGCGGTATTTTCGCACTGCGTGCACTGATGGCCGTATTCATTCGCTACAATATGAAAACAGAACTGGCCGAACATGAAGCCGCACTGGCCCGTGAAGCCGCAGAACTTGCCGCAAAGTTAAACGAAGAAGCTGAAATAGAAGAAAAGGCGCTGTAAAAAGCGCCTTTTCTTCTTAACTTAAAAATCCTTCTACGATAACGCTTTCCGCCTCTTCTGCCGTCAGGCCAAATGTTTGCAGTTTTAAAAGCTGGTCGTTGTTGATACGTCCGATCGCCGCTTCGTGTACAATCTCCGCTTCCGGATGATTCGCCGCAATTTCAGGAATCGAGCTGATTTTCGCCCGATCCATAATAATAGAATCACACTGAACGTGCGCTCTGCACCGTTCATTGCCGATCGCTTTCGGGTGAAAAATCTGAATGGAATCCTCTTTTGCAACGCTGCGCGAAATGATCTGCGTTACGCTGTCCGGTCCGTTCAGTTCGATATCCATATTTGAGACCGCTTCCTGACGACCGTGCGTCATCAGCTTTTCGATCATAATGAGCTTTGCACCCGCTTTCAACTTTGCGCTCGTCTCCCGCTTCGTCGAATCCACGCCTTTGATCTGCACCATTTCCATCTCACAGTAAGCGCCTTCCTCCATCTCGATTACCGTCGTCGGATTTAAGATGCGCTCTCCGCTGCCTTCTCCCTGTCCGTAATGCTTTTCCACATAACGCAATTTCGCATTTTTGCCGATATGAAACGTATGGATGCCATCATGGCGGCTCGCCTTACTGCCGTCGTTATGAACGCCGCATCCGGCGACAATCAATACATCGGCATTTTCGCCTACTTCAAAATGGTTATATACCAGATCCGTCAACCCGCTTTGCGTCACAACGACGGGGATATGCACGCTTTCATTTTTCGTATTCGGCTTGATGAGAATATCGATGCCGGGCTTGTCCTTTTTCGGCTGAATAATAATATTCTCCGTGCTGCGCCTGCCCGCACTTTGACCATCTTGCCGGATGTTATAGGCGCCTTGCGGTATGTCGTGCAAGTCGGCCACCTGCTCCAGAATTGTTTTTGTCAGCTGATCCATTTATTGTCGCTCCCTTCCGGACTTAATTCACAGTTTTCCAGCTCACCCATCAACGTCGGCAGAATCTCTTCCCGCGTACCGTAAGCACGAATCCTGCCATTTGCAAGCATTAAAACATCGTCTGCAATCTGCATAATGCGCTCCTGATGCGAAATGATCATCACGCTTTCATGACGGCTCTTTGACATCGTTTTGAAACTTTCTACCAATGTTTTAAAACTCCACAAGTCAATGCCTGCTTCCGGCTCGTCATAGATGGCGAGCTTTAATTCACGCGCCATCAGCGTCGCAATTTCAATGCGTTTCATCTCCCCGCCCGATAATGAAAAATCCGCTTCGCGGTTTAAATAATCTTTGCTGCACAAGCCTACCTGCGTCAAATAATTACAGCACCTGTCCTCCGTCAGTTCCTTTCCTTCCGCAAGGCTTAATAAGCGCCGTACGGTCATCCCCTTAAAGCGCGGCGGCTGTTGAAAACCAAATCCGATGCCCATCTTCGCCCGCTCCGAAATGCTTTTTTCTGTAATATCTACGTCATTAAAAATAATCCTGCCGCTTGTCGGCCGCTCTATTCCCATAATAAGGCGCGCAAGCGTCGACTTCCCGCCGCCGTTCGGCCCCGTTATAACGAGAAACTTACCGCTCGGCATCTCAAAGCTGATATCATCGATAATTTTTCCTTTGCCCTCTATTTCAAAAGTAAGGTTTTGCAGTTTGAGCATACTCCTTTTCTCCTTCTATAACTAAAATGACTGTTGTTATCTAATTTTATATTATAGCACAATAGCACATAATTCGACATATTTTCGTCGCAAATTCTTCTTCACGATGAGAAATATCGGTGAATACAATAAAACAGTGCATTTAAGGAGGAACAAACTTGACACACCCCGAATTCAGCATTGCACAAACGCTGCTGCTCGTCTGCTCACTTTCAATGGACGCCTTTTTTGCGGGATTTACGTACGGCAGCGGACGTATTAAAATCCCGTTCCGGTCCGTCTTTATTATCAGCATCATCTGCAGTGCCACACTCTTCTTATCGCTGTTTACCGGTACGTTAATCAGCGACTATTTAAGTGATTCGACTGCGCGCATCATTGGTTTCACCATCCTGTTTATATTGGGCATCATCAAGCTTTTCGACGGCCTTTTAAAAATTTATATCAATAAAAAATGTGAACTGCACAAGGAGATCACTTTTTCCCTTTTCAACTTGCGTTTCATTTTGAATGTTTACGCCGACCCCTGCAAAGCCGACAAAATAGCAGATAAAATACTCTCGCCGGCCGAAGCTGCCGCGCTCGCGCTCGCCTTGTCGCTCGACGGGCTTGCCGCGGGATTTTCTGCCGCCCTGACGAATGCCAATGCCCTCTTTACAAGCGGGCTCTCTCTGGCCTTTCATCTTCTCGCCATTCCGCTGGGATTTTTTATCGGCGAAAAAATTGCGCAAAAAACAAAAAGAGATTTCTCCTGGCTCAGCGGCATTATGCTGATCATTCTGGCATTATTGCGTTTAAAATAAATACATCAAATACAACGCGTAACAGACCAGCAACGCCACACCCTGCCAGCGCATCATCCGGCCTTTGATCAATGCCGGTATGCACAACAGCGCGACGACGGCAACCATAAAAGGCAAATCGATGCGCAGCATCCACCCCGGCATACTTAAAGGGCGAATCAAGCTTGAAGTCCCGCTGACCAAAAGCAAATTCATCGTATTCGCACCGATGATATTGCCGAGCGAAATTGCTCCATGCCCTTTTCGCAACGCATTAACTGCCGTTAAAAGCTCCGGCAATGATGTGCCGAGTGCAACGAGGCTTAAAGAGACGACGCTTTCCGGCACGCCCATCCAAAGGGCCAAAACGGAACCGTAATCGACTAAAAATTTTGCACCAATATACATCAGCGCGCCTTCGGCAATCAACAATGCCACGTCTTTTACAATACCGTTTCTGTCAACCGTTCTGATGTTTCGCGCAGCGATCACTGCTGTTTTTGTTTTGTTGAGCATAAAAAACGAATAGAGCATAAACAGAGCGATTAAGACAATACCGCCGGCACGATTAATTCCTTGGAATAAGATTGCAAAAATTAAAAATACCGCAGCAGACACAAAGAACATCAGGCTGCTTTTTCCAAATGACTTTCTATCAATCGCAGACGGCTTTACACATTGCACAAAACCCGCGATTAACGCCGTATTACAGATAACAGAACCTATGGCGTTACCCAATGCCATCTCCGAATGCCCGCCGGCTGCCGCTGTAGTGGATACCAACAACTCCGGCAGCGTCGTGCCGATACTCACCAGTGTTGCGCCAATCACGATTTCCGAAAGCCCCATACTCCGCGAAAGCCGCACAGCCGTATCTAAAAACAGATTACTGCCAACGACGACGATGACAAGGCCGAGCACAAATAAAAGAAATGTTGTAAGTTCAGACAAAATATGCCTCCTGTTTTTTCTTTTACCACATGATATTGACATGCCCTAAAAATTATATCTTTTCTCTGCAACTTACAGCATCCTCTTTTTTAGTAATCCAACCCTGTATCGTGTTTGCCAATGAAAAAATACAGTATATGGCGGCCAAAAGCACAGCACTAAAATTTTACATTTCATTTCCGAGTGAAAGCAAACACGTTTTTTATTAAAATCGCATAATATGTTTTATCAGGTCATTCTATTTTCTATTGTATATCGGCGTATTGAAATAATCGAATATCAGCAATTAAAAACATTTTCTTTTATTCAAGGGGGTATAGATGAGCAATTGCGGCCGCTTTTATTATTGCTGTCAAGGCCCGCCGGGCATTCCCGGCCCACAGGGTCCTGCCGGTGAAACCGGTCCCCAAGGCGAACAAGGGCCCACCGGTCCAACAGGAACACAGGGCGTACAGGGGCTTACCGGCCCAACAGGGCCTCAAGGTGAACAAGGACTCACTGGACCAACAGGACTTCAAGGCGAACAAGGGCCCACCGGTCCAACGGGAACACAGGGTACACAGGGACTTGTCGGTCCAACAGGACCGCAAGGTGAACAAGGACTCACCGGACCAGCAGGAACACAAGGTGCGCAGGGACTTACCGGTCCAACAGGGCCACAGGGTGCGCAAGGACTTGTCGGACCGACCGGACCCCAAGGTGAACAAGGACTCACTGGACCAACAGGACTTCAAGGCGAACAAGGGCCCACCGGTCCAACGGGAACACAGGGTATACAGGGACTTGTCGGGCCAACGGGGCCACAGGGCGCACAGGGACTTGTCGGACCAACAGGAACACAGGGCGCGCAGGGACTTACCGGTCCAACGGGAACACAAGGCGATCAGGGGTTTACCGGCCCAACCGGCCCGCCTGGTCCATCAGGCAGCAGTCTGGGAGTCTTTGCGTACACCGATGTTTTGGGAGATTCCGATGTCATAATCAGTTTCAATGAAGGCAGCGGAAACAACCAGGCGCTTGCCGGGCTTGAAACTGATTATGAC
>CALGIV010000291.1 GCA_937914785.1 uncultured Eubacteriaceae bacterium
AGAGCGGCGTGCGTTACTTTGTCGACGCGCTGCGTGCGGCCGGTCATCTTTATCTGTTTGGCGGCGGTCATGTCTCGCTGGAAGTAGCGACGCTGGCCATGCGCCTGCAGTTTCGTGTGACGGTGTTCGACGACCGGGCAGAGTTTGCGAACCGGGGGCGGTTTGCGGAATGCGAAACGCAGGTCATCAATTATGATCATATACCCGATATAACGATTGATGACGACAGCTATATCTTAATCATCACGCGCGGCCATGCGCACGACCGCACGGTGCTTGAGTGGGCGTTAAAAACGAATCCGTATTATTTGGGGATGATCGGCAGTAAGCGCAAGCGCGATGCGATCTATGCGGGCCTGATTGAAGAAGGTTACGATAAAGCGCGTATTGCAGCGGTCAAATGTCCGGTCGGTTTGGCCATCGGCGCGGAAACGCCGGCAGAGATTGCCGTGAGCATTATGGCCGAGATCATCGAAGAAAAGAGTAAAAAAGCGTTGCGATGAGCTCGAATAACAAGAATGAAAAACTGTTTCCGTGGACGGAGGAGACGATTCGCTGGTATGCACAGGCGTGTGAATACAAAGGTAACGACCGCAATGACATACTGGCCGACTGCATCCTGCGCGAGATGGGCGAGAAGCCGACGTTGTGCGATTTGGGTTGCGGTATCGGGTATTTAAGTCTGGCGCTCGCCAAAGAGGCGCAACGCGTCGTTGCGCTGGATGCGAACGAAAACGCGGCCGCCTTCCTGAGGCAGAAGCTCGCGCAAAGTGGGATTCAGAATATAGATGTACGGCTGGAAGACTTTGAAGAGGCAGACGATCCGCCGGAGCCGTTCGACGGCGTCGTGATGTGCATGTTTGGCGGGATGGAAACTTTGCTGGACAAGGCTGAACACTGGAGCAGAGAGAAGATATTCTATATTACGAGCGCTTCGCAAAAGCGCACGTTTGCGGCGCGTCGACAACATAACGGGCACCGTGAGATAAAGGAGTATCAGGCGATTTTAGATGCGCGGGGTTACCGTTATAAAATGGAAACTGTGCAGACGAAGTTTGGACAGCCTTTTGAGGCGTACGATGAGGCGGTTGCTTTCCTGTCGCATTATGACAAGAGCAGCACGGCAGAGGAAATCAACGCGGCGCTGAATGCGCGTCTGATTGCAACGGGTGAAGCGCAATATCCCTATTACTTGCCTGCGGACAAGCAGTATGCGGTCTTTGTTATTGAAAAGAGAATGG
>CALGIV010000292.1 GCA_937914785.1 uncultured Eubacteriaceae bacterium
ATGGCGTTGCCGTCAGGGCATACGATGGTAAGGAGTTTGACGTAGTGTTCCTTTTCTTCGTAGATGCATGCGGCGCGTACCTGTCTGTCGTCGGTTAAGACAAAGGCCGGGTTTTGTTTGCCTGAATAAGGCACGGCGCAGCTGTCGAGGTAGTCTTTTAATTTATCTGAGGTGGTTTTCTTAATGTAGGTCATCGTAGCCTCCTTATTCGGTGGGTTCTTTTTTTAAGACGACATTGCGGTAAGGGTAAGGGATTTCAATGCCGTTTTCATAAAACTCTTTTAAGATGATTTGCCGTAAATCCGACAGCATAACAACACCGGTTCCGCTGTCTTTCGACCAGACGGAGGCACGCAATTCTACGGCACTTTCGGTGAGGCTTGTCACGATGACGATAACGTCTTGTTTTTCACCGCGCTTGATTTGCGCTGGAGTGCGCGCGTCGTAAAAATCCTGATGGCGAAGCACAGCGTTTTTGATGATTTTGATCGCCTGATCGATGTCGGTGTCGTAAGCGACATTTAAGAACAAATGGTTTAAAACGGTTTTGTCTTCGTGGCGTACGGCGCGAATGATTTCTTTGTCAATAACGCTGTTTGGCACGAGGATGTATTTGCTGTTAAAATCTTTGATCGTTGTGTGGCGCAGCCCGATTTCGACGACGGTGCCCGTGATGTTCTGACCGACGATTTCGATGATTTCACCGATGACGAACGGGCGGCTGATGCCGATAGAAATGCCGCTGAAGATGTTGCCGAGCGAGGACTGCGCGGCGATGCCGACAGCGACGGCGACGAAGCCGGAGCCGGCCAGCAGGGTTTTGCCGAGTTGCTCAAAAGGGGTGATTGTCTGCATAACGATGAAGACGCCGATGAGGATGATAAGCACTTTGAGCAGCCGGTAGAAGAATTTGATATTACCCTGGTTGGAGCGCATAAGCAGCCGTTTGACGAGCTTGATAAGTGCAAAGGCGGCAATCGCGACGACGACGGCCAAGATTAAAGTGTTGATGAATCCGTATGTGAACAATTTGTTAAAGGCGGTAAAAAGTTCGGATACTGTCGTATCGAGAAGAGTATCTTCAGGCATTTTTATCTCCCGCCTTTCGCATATAATCGTTTAAGGCATCTTCCTGTCGGGCGGCAATAAATGCGGCGAAAGGTTCTGCATCACCTGTTTTATAATAGCGCTCGAAACAGGTCAAATAATTGCTCTGGTCGGTATCGCGAAATGAAATGGGCAGGAAGCCTGCCTGCAGGAGTTGCAGGTTGAGGACCAAACGTCCGATGCGGCCGTTGCCGTCGGCAAATGGGCGGATACCTTCAAAGGTCAAATGGAAGATTGCCGCTGCATCGATGGGATGTTCCTGTTTTTTTAAATCCGGCCAGAGCAGCAGGAGAAGGTTGAGCCTGTAGCCGATGTCGGCGGGAAGCGGCGCTTCCTGCGTTATACTGAAATGATAAGGCTCTTCGCGCCAGCGTTGTTTGGCGCTTCTGAGTGTGGTGATGTGCAGATTGAGCAGCAGTTCCTGTGTCAGCGTAGTTTTGGATGCGGGCAGCGCGAGAATGGACTGAAGCGCTACCGCGTAGCCGAGGACGTCTTTTTCAATGTCTGTCGGCGCTTTGGGTGGGGTGGATAAAAGGCGGCGGACATCGCCAGGCAGAAGCGGACACCCCGCAAGGGTGTTGGACGCATAGGTTTCATCGGCGATAAAGTCTGTCAGATAGGCAGCAGATTTTTTATCGAAAAGATTGGGTTGAGCTTGTTCTTTTAACTGGTCGAGTCTATGGTATTTCATTTGGGAACCTTCTTTTTGGGCGTGTTTGTAATCAGACGCACTTCTTCGTCGGTTAAGTGGCGCCAGGCACCGCGTTTAAGCCCCTTGAGGTTGAGGGAATTGAATTTGGTACGGATTAGCCGGTAGACATCGATGCCGGCGGCTTCACAGAGCCGGCGTACTTGCCGGTTGCGCCCTTCGGTGATAGAGATGACAAATTCGCTGTAATCTTCGGCAGCAATATTGATGTGTACAAGGGCGGGTTTTGTCATCCGGCCGTCGATTTCGATCGGTGAGCGCAGGATTTTGAGCTGCTCGTCCGATATGGGTGCGCGTGTAATGGCAGTGTATTCTTTCACGCCGGAAAACTTCGGATGCGTGAGCCGGTAGGCCGTATCGCCGTCGTTGGTCATCAGCAGCAGGCCTTCCGTGTTGTAGTCCAGCCGGCCGACAGGCTTGACGCCGTAGCGTTTCAGGT
>CALGIV010000293.1 GCA_937914785.1 uncultured Eubacteriaceae bacterium
CATGCTGAGCAGTATGGACAGCTATGGTGCATTGGCGCCATCTATTCTTGTTGGCTACATTCTCGTTGCGCTATTGATGTTGTTTGCCTCTTTTTTGGTCGGATTTCGATACCAGCCTGTTTTGAATATGAATTCCGATAATATTAAGGCGTTGCGGTCGATGATGTGGCCGGTCTTTATCGGTTTATTTGTATTGCAATTGAATCAGCTTGTCGATAAAACGCTGGCTTCTACACTTGCGGAAGGAACGATTACGTCGATGTATTTCGCGCGTTCGCTGATGCTTATTATCGTGGAGGTTGTTTTCTTTATCGTTTCCAGTTTAATTTACCCGTCACTTTGCCGTAGTTATGATCGGAATGAAGAAGGGGTATTTAAGAATATTGCCGCTTCTTCGGTGGAAGTGTTGACGATGATTTTAATTCCGGCATCAGTGCTGCTCATCGCTTTTGCTTCTCCGTTTACAAAGCTGTTGTTTCAACACGGATATTTTACCTCAGCAAGCGCTGCGATTGCATCCAGAAGCCTGATGGCGTATGGTGTGGGTATTCTGCCGATGGCGCTGACGTTAATTTTGAATAATGTTTTTTATGCGATGAAAGATTCAAAAACGCCTGCGTTGGTGTCCGTTATTATCGTTTTAGTCAATGTCGCATTAAGCTTTACGTTTATTGAACGGTATGATCACCTTGCACTGGCGTCGGCCACCAGTGTCGCTTATATGGTGGGAGCGGTCGCCCTGCTGGTAATTTTGCGGGCCCGGGTGGGCTCGGTCGGCCTCAGAAATCTGGCGGTTAATGCGATAAAATTGGTTTTAGCAGGTATTCCGGTAAGCCTGGTTGGCGTAGTCTTATACTCGATTGGCTACCATTCCTTTCCTGCGACAATGACGAATATGCTGATCTGGATCGCGCTTTCACTGGGTGTGTGTATTTTGCTTTATTACGTTTTGATTAAATTTTTAAATGTGGATGGCACGCATTATATCAAGGTATATCGCGATAAATTTAAAAGTATGATGCGCATTCGCGTCAAAAGGCCGCGAAAGTCTGTCGCTGCGTATAATCCGGTGCCGATTCCATTTGAAGGATATGAAGACTTTTTCGACTTGACAAATAAATATGATGCGTTTGCGACAGAGGATTATTATGCTGTCTATGACGAGGAGTCTCTTGTGCAGTTGTTCGATGAATTTGATGAGGAAGCTGAATCGGTTGCAGTTGAAGCAGAGAAGGCAGCGGCCTTTGAAGAAGTGCAGAGTGCGGACGGGATTGTCGCGCTGAAAGGATCAGGATTAGACGAGGCGGATGTAAAGAGTGTAGAAGTACAGTCGGATACAGAGGAACTCTTATCGCTGCGCGAAACGTTAAAAGCATTGGATAAAGCATCGGAAGAAGCGGTTGTTGTGGATGAGAAAAGCGATGCAGAGGTGCAGGATGCCTTTGCAGAAAGGCCTGTTATTTACATCGAGCCGGTTCAGCCGGACGAAAATGCTTCGGTGGATGAGGCGGCGGAAGATGTTTTTGATGTTGTAGCAAGCGATGAAGCGGTGCAGCCGAAAGCCGTGAAAGGGTTTGCTGCACAGCTGCATGCGCGCGTAGCGCGTATGAGCCTGACGTTGACGGAAAAGGTCAAAAATGAACCTAAGGCTTACGACGAAAAAGAGATGTCTGAATCAGCGGCAAAAGAGGCGGCAGAGCCTGAAACTAAAAGTTCAGACAATAAGGCAGAAGTATGGGCCCCCGTTGTTTTAGAGCCGGTTGAGCATAAAAAAGAAAGCTTGGCAGAAAACGCTGCGGCGGGCAATACAAAAGGCTTTAAATCAGTTTTTAATAAGACGAGGAAAGCGACCAGAGCAAAGGT
>CALGIV010000294.1 GCA_937914785.1 uncultured Eubacteriaceae bacterium
CATTCGGCAAGCTTCAACTACTCTGGGGTCCGCCGTCATAATGCCGGCCACATCGGTATAGAGTTCAACACTGTCCGCCTTTAAATAACACCCCAGCGCCGTCGCCGTAATATCGCTGCCGCCACGCCCGAGGGTGACGATATCATCGCCGTTGCCACGACCCTGAAATCCGGCAACGACGGGAATGATTCCTTCTTCGATCAACGAGCGCAGCTGCGCCGTGTCGATGTCGATAATATCGCTGTTGCCATAAACGCCGTTCGTTTGAATCCCGGCCTGAATACCATTTAGGGCATATGCCCGAATGCCTTGTGCGCGCATCTCTTCTGCCAAAACTGCACAGGTAATGTTCTCGCCGCAAGTGATGAGAAAGTCTTTCGTGCGCCGGTCCGCCTCTGCACTATCCGGCAGAAGCGCGAGCAATGAGTCTGTCGCATAAGCTTCTCCTTTGCGTCCCATCGCCGAGACGACGAGCACAGGCGAAAACCCTTCCTCTTTCGCTTTTAATGCATTTTCAATAATTTTTTTTCTGAGCGCCGGCTTGTTAACGCTTGTCCCACCGTACTTTTGGACGATGATTTTCAATTCGAACACCTCTTGCTTAATGATCTACCATAATCGTATCGATGCCGATTTTTACAATTTTTTCCCACGGAATTTTAATATCGTAATCTTCCGTACCAAAAGAAAACAAACTTGATTTTGCATGCCCTAAGAGTATGGCGACAATCTTGCCGGTGCTTTCATCGATGACCAAATCACACGATTTGAACGAAGCCATATTCTGGCCGGTATTAATGTTTACAATATCCTTGTTTCTCATTTCCGACAATCTCATTGTGCTCACCTCAATTATACCTATGCATTGAGGCAGTAATGTATTACCGGATTCCGGAAGAGCCGAAGCCGCCGGACGAGCGCACGGTATCTTCAAGTGTTTCAACGCACACTACATCCGCCTGAACGTAACGGGCAAAGACGACTTGTGCGATTCTGTCCCCTTTTTTAATTGCAAACGGCGTTGATTTCAAAACCGTCATAATGATTTTGATTTCACCGCGGTAATCCGAATCGATCGTACCGATGCCATTGACGAGCGCGACGCCGTACTTTAAGGCCAGACCGCTGCGGCAGCGTATCTGGGCTTCGTATCCGGGCGGAATCTGCATATAAAGACCTGTAGAAACCAGGCTGATTTCGCCCATTTTCAATGTAACATCTTCATTTGCGCAAATATCCATACCGGCCGCACCGGATGTCTGGTAGGCCGGCAAAGGGTTTTGAGATTTATTTACGATTTTTATTATTATTGTTTTTTCCATAACGATTGTTTGAATTGTTTTTACGCGGTTTATTCTCGCGTTCAACGTAGCCTTCCGGCTTTTCAAGCAGGTCTTTGCGCGATAAGTTGATACGGCCGCGGCTGTCGATTTCGACAACTTTTACTTTTACCGTATCCCCGACATTAAGCACGTCTGTAACGCGTTCAACGCGTTCATACGCGAGTTTCGAAATATGAACCATCCCTTCTTTGCCCGGCACCAACTCGACGAAAGCGCCGATTTCCATAATGCGCGTGACCTTGCCTTCGTAGATTTCACCGACTTCGACATCTTTGATGATCGCATCGATCATTTCTTTCGCCTTGACTGCATTTTCAAGGTCCGGAGAAGCGATATAAGCTTTGCCGTCATCCATAATATCGATTTTAACACCGGTTTCTTCAATGATCTTGTTGATCATCTTGCCGCCGGGCCCGATAACTTCGCCGATCTTTTCATGCGGTATCTCCAACGTCAGCATACGCGGCGCATACGGACTCATCTCCTCGCGCGGCTCGGCAATGATTTCAGCCATTTTATCCAGAATATAAAAGCGGCCTTCCTTTGCCTGATGCAATGCGCGAGTCAAAACTTCTTTATCAATGCCATCTATTTTAATATCCATCTGAATGGCTGTAATACCTTCTTTTGTGCCGGCAACCTTAAAATCCATATCTCCGTTAAAATCTTCCATACCCTGAATGTCGGAAAGAATTTTTACCGTTTCACCGGATTTGATCAGCCCCATTGCAATCCCTGCAACCGGCGCCTTGATCGGTACACCGGCATCCATCAGTGACAACGTCGAGCCGCACACGCTCGCCTGCGAGCTGGAGCCATTGCTCATCAGCACCTCGCTGACCACGCGGATGGCGTAAGGAAAATCGTCAATCGACGGCAGCACCGCTTCCAACGCACGCTCTGCCAGTGCGCCATGCCCAATTTCACGTCGGTTCGGGCTGCGCATCGGCCGCGTCTCTCCGACGGAGAACGGCGGAAAATTGTAATGGTGCATATAACGCTTGGAGTCGTCTTCCGTCAGACCGTCTAAAGTCTGCATATCGGAAAACGTCCCGAGCGTCGTCACCGAAAGCGCTTGCGTTTGCCCTCTCGTAAACAGCCCACTGCCGTGCGTACGAGCCAACAGGCCGACGTCACCGCTGATCTGGCGAATTTCTTCCATCGCCCGGCCGTCCGGCCGAACGTCTTCGTTAAGAATCAACCTGCGCACAACTTCCTTCTGTACTTTTTCCAGCGCCTGATCAACTTCCGGCAAGCGTTCTTCAAGCTCTTCGGCCAAGGCTTCTTTTACCTCTTTGTAGACGGCATCCATCGCCGCTTCACGCGCCGCTTTATCCGCGTTGCGAATCGCCTGATCGAGTTTGGCTTCAGCAAGACCGCTTACACGCTTTAAAACATCTTCGCCGGGAACCAGATAACCAATTTCGCGTTTTTCCTTTTTTAATTCCGCAATGATTTGCTCTTCAAATGCAATGATTTGTTTAATTTCTTCATGCGCTGTCAAAATTGCTTTTACAACAGTCTCTTCACTGACTTCTTTGGCCTCAGCTTCTACCATCATAATCGCTTCTTTCGTGCCGGAGACCATCAAATGCATCTCGCTTATTTCCCGCTGCGCCAGTGTCGGGTTGAAGACAAGCGCTCCATCCACCAGTCCAACGGCGATAGAACCCGTCGGTCCGTCAAACGGAATATCTGAAATGCACAGCGCAATCGAAGAGCCGATCATCGCGATGATTTCGGGTTGATTATCCAATTCAACCGACAACACTTCCGTAACCACCTGCACTTCGTTACGCATTCCAGGCGGAAACAGCGGACGAATCGGCCGGTCGATCAGCCGTGCAGACAATACTGCTTTCTCACTGGGCCGCCCTTCCCGTTTGATAAATCCGCCGGGAATTTTCCCGACAGAATATTGTTTTTCTTCGTACTCTACGTTTAGCGGAAAGAAATTCATCCCTTCGCGCGGCTGTTTACCCATAGAAGCCGTTACCAACACATTTGTATCGCCGTAACGCAGGAAAACACTCCCGCCCGCCAACTGAGCCAATCTGCCGGTCTCAACAATCAGCTCTCTTCCGGCAAACATCGTTCTATAAATTTTTTCCATTTATTTAACCTCTCTTGTCCAAACCTCTCCGGCCATTTAAAAAAGCAAAGGCGGAACTTGCATCAGCGCCGCCTCATATCGCCCATCATATTTCAGCACAAAATACAAAGCTCAATGCTTAAACATGTATTTGGCCGCTTGTAATATCCTATTTCCTGAGATTCAACTGCTGAATAATCGTTCTGTAACGCTCGATATCCTTGTCCATCAAGTAATTGAGCAGTCTTCTTCGCCTGCCGACCATCATCAACAAACCGCGTGTCGAATGATAATCCTTCTTATTGCCTTTTAAATGTTCATTCAATCTGTTGATTTGAACCGTCAGGATCGCAATTTGAACTTCCGGACTTCCGGTGTCGTTATCACTTCTCTTGTACTGTTCAATAATTTCTTTCTTTTCTGCTGCTGTTAAAGCCATTTTTATCCTCCATTATATAAAATCCGGCTTTATCCCTGCTCAGCGTCGGAGCATCGCAAAACTGAGATAAAGTCAGTTTTCTGCGCTTTGAATGATCTTTTTTGCGCAATCCATATCATTATATATTTGATTTTTCAATTCGTCAATACCTTGAAATTTTTTTTCTCCGCGTATTTTTTTGATAAATTCAATCCCGGCGTATTCGCCGTAGAGATCCTGATGAAAATCAAATACGTGCGTTTCAATTCGATAAGGGTGATTTACAAACGTCGGATTGTTGCCGACATTCGTAATCGAATCAAACTTTTCGCCCTTATACGTCATCCGGCTTAAGTACACACCGCTGTTTGGAACAAGCGTATTTTTCTGCACCGCCATATTGATCGTCGGTACGCCAAGGGTGCGGCCAAGCTGCTTGCCGATGATAATTTGTTCTTCTATATCATAATAACGGCCCAAATACTTCGCCGCTTTGTCTACTTCGCCACCCGCGACCAGCCGGCGAATCAAGCTGCTGCTGACGACCACACCGTCAATGACGACGGCTTCAGCTACTTCAACATCAAATCCATAAGTCCTGCCAAAAACTTTTAACGTCTCGCTGTCGCCCGCGCCATTTCGCCCAAAGCGATTGTTAAAACCAACGCTGATCTTTTTCAAATCAAACTTTGCAAGCAGGTATTTCTTTATGAAGTCTTCGGGGGATAAGGCCATCACTTCTTTCGTAAAGTGAATATAGACGATATAATCGACGCCCATCGCCGAAAGAAGCGCTTCCTTTTGTACATTCGTCGTAATGTAGCTGATATTATTATCCTGCCCGCGAATAACGCTTTCAGGGTGGTCTAAAAAGGTCAAAACGACTTTATTGATTCCTTCTTCTGCCGCCATACGGTTGATAATATCCTGATGACCTAAATGGATGCCGTCAAAAAAGCCGAAAGCGACCGACGCACGATCTATCTTTTGTGTTATCTCATCAACTGTTATCACTTTCATAAGACTGCCTGAATACCTTCTTGGGTAATATTGTGTTCGTCTCCAAATCAAAGCGTCCGATAGCCGCAAGCCCTTTTGGGCCCAACAGTGCTAAGGCACCGTCTGCGCACTCCGCCGATGCTGTAATGCGTTGTCCGTTCTGAATCCGCTTAACGTCCGCTTCGTCGATCGCCACGCGCGGCAAATGTGCAACCGCATCGGTCATCTGAATCAAGCAGGCCGCGTAGTTCTCCGCTGTCAGCTCATCCAGCTGAACAGCGCTATTCAATGTGAATGCACCGCTTTGTACGCGGCATAACGCCCGCATCACCGCGCCGCACCCCAGCATTTTACCGATGTCATCGATCAGGGAACGGATATAAGTCCCTTTCGAACACCGCACGTACAACGATGCCCGCTGAGGCAGCTGCAGCTTGAGCACCTTAAGCTCATAAATTGTCACTTCGCGCGCCTCTTTTATAACCGGCCTGCCTTCCCGGGCGTACTTATAAAGCGGCTTGCCCTGATGCTTCAGTGCGGAATATGCCGGCGGCGTCTGCATTATTTTGCCGCGAAATGCCGCAAGGCACTCCTCAAACTGCGCAGGCGTGATATCGAAATCCTCGACCCTTGCCGTCACCGTACCGGTAATATCCAACGTATCAGTCATATACCCAAAATCGATTTCTGCCCGATACGCCTTGTCCGACTCCAATAAATACTCGCTTAAGCGCGTTGCTTCCCCGATTAAGATCGGCAGTACGCCAGTCGCCAGAGGGTCTAATGTGCCGGTGTGCCCGACTTTTTTGCTCCCTATAATGCGCCGCACAGCCGCCACGATGTCGTGAGAGGTTTTGCCCTGTGGCTTGTCAACATTGATCACGCCATGTTTCATAGCTGTTCGCCAATACTCTTTTCCAGCATTGCCATCAGCTCTTCTACATTCAGATCCACATCAAAACCGGCAGCCTTGCTGTGACCGCCGCCGCCGAATTCAGCCGCAATAACCGCAACATCAAAATCTGTATTAGAACGCAGACTGGCCTTTAACGTGCCGCCCGCCGTCATTTTCAGCAGCACGGCGACTTCAACGCCTTCTACGCCGCGCATAAAATCGATGATGTTTTGCAGCTGCGCTTCATGGTTTTCATCCAATACGCCGTCGATATAGTCCGCTCTTGTCAGATAAGACATCAACAGCCTGCCGTCGAAATAGCTTTGCATATGTTCGATAATTTTGCCCAAATAAATCAATTTTGAAACATCATACGCTTCAATCTGTCGGTTGATAACTGCAAGGTCGTCACGGATTTCATAAATACGCGCCATCTTAAAATGCGTCTGCGCCGTGACGTTGCTGTAACGAAAATTGCCTGTATCCGTCGCCAGTGACAGATACAGCCAGGCAGCCGCTTCACAGCTGATCGGCACCTGAAAAGCATCGTATAAATCGACGACGAGCTCGCCTGTTGCGGCGATGGCATCATCCACCAAATTGATATCGCCGTATTGCCTGTTTGTCGCGTGGTGATCGATGACGATTCTTACCGGTCCGGCAGACAGATACTCTCTGCCGTATAAAATCTCATCATCCCCGCAGTCGAGCACGATGACGGCGTCGTAAATATCATTCGTCTCGCAACGAAAACGCGCTGCCTCTTTTTCAATCTTTAAATTTTCTGTTACCCTGCCGTCGATGACGTAGTCTACTTCTTTGCCAATCGCGCGCAGAAGCAACCCCATCGCACACACAGAGCCGACTGCATCTCCGTCAGGCTTTTTATGCGTTAAAAGCAAAAACCGGCTGTTTTGTTCAATTGCTCGAATTACTTCCGTTATCGTCTCCACTGTCTTTTATATCTAATCCTTTTAATATCTCGTTGATTTTCGCGCCGTATTCAAGCGTATCGTCTGCAATGAATTTCAACTCCGGCGTATGAAATGTCTTTAATACCTGCCCCAATCCCCGGCGCAAAAACCCCTTCGCATCATTTAACGCCTTGGCCGCTTCATCGCGCTTCTTCTCATCACCCAGCACGCTGATATACACTTTCGCATAGTTAAAATCGCGCGAACAATCGACCTTTACGATAGTAATGATCGCATCGCGAATACGATAATCTTTTATCTCATTTGCAATAAGCAGGCTCAGTTCTTTCTTGATTTCTTCATTGACCCGGTCAATTCTGTAAGACATACTATTCCCTTTCTATTTCCACCATCTTGAATCCTTCAATGACATCGCCTTCTTTAAAGTCGTTGAATTTATCCAAGCCAATCCCACACTCATAGCCCTGTACCACTTCCTTAACGTCGTCCTTAAAACGTCTTAGCGAAGCGATATCACCTTCGGCGATGACGATGCCGTCGCGGATTACGCGAACCTTTTCGTTGCGGTTGATCGCCCCGTCGGTGATATAGCACCCTGCTACGGAACCGATGTTCGGCACTTTAAACACCTGCCGCACTTCGGCCGTTCCCGTCGCTACTTCCTTAAATTCGGGATCCAGCATCCCCTTCATCGCATCTTCAATATCTTCCAGCAATTCATAAATCACACGATAAGTGCGAATGTCGACGCCTTCCTTCTGCGCTATACGTTTTGCATTATTATCAGGACGAACGTTAAAGCCCAAAATGATGCCGCCTGACGCCGAAGCTAACGTAACGTCTGTCTCGCTGATACCGCCAACGCCTCCGTGAATGATGTTGATTTTAACGTCTTCGTTATTTAAACCGTACAACGATGCCTTGATGGCCTCTAGGGAACCATTCACATCGGCTTTCAATAAAATGTTGATTTCTTTTAAATTGCCCTGCTGAATTTTCGCAAAAATATCTTCGAGCATCAGCGGCATACTTCTCTTTTGCTCGCGAATTTTGATACGGTCGTTGTACTTTTGTGTAATTCTCTTCGCTTCCTTATCGCTTTCGACAGCATAAAACTTGTCGCCCGCATTTGGCATTTCGCTGAACCCGAGTACCTCAACAGGGTAAGACGGACCCGCCTCTTCAACTTTCGCCCCGTTTTCGTCGTTCATCGCGCGAATTTTGCCGTAAATACCGCCAGTGATAACGAAATCTCCCGTACGCAGCGTACCGGACTCGACCAGCATCGTCGCAACAGTTCCGCGCTGCTGATCAAGTTGCGCTTCAATAATCGTGCCAACCGCAGGCTTA
The DNA here is from genome assembly GCA_937914785.1 of uncultured Eubacteriaceae bacterium. Classification (GTDB taxonomy): domain Bacteria; phylum Bacillota; class Clostridia; order Eubacteriales; family UBA1433; genus CALGIV01. Next base: position 8,033 of record CALGIV010000294.1, read on the forward strand.
TACGGATTGGCGCGCAGCTCTTCCATCTCTGCAACGAGCAGAATCATTTCCAGCAATTCGCTGATCCCCTCGCCCTTTAATGCGGAAATCGGCACACAAATCGTATCGCCGCCGTATTGTTCGACGACAAGGCCATGCTCCGTCAGTTCCTGCATTACGCGGTCAGGATTTGCGCTTGCGCGGTCGATCTTGTTGATCGCGACGATAATGGGTACCTCGGCCGCCTTGCTGTGATCAATCGCCTCGATCGTCTGTGGCATCACGCCGTCATCGGCCGCCACGACAAGGATGGCAATATCGGTCACTTTTGCTCCGCGAGAACGCATATGCGTAAACGCCGCGTGTCCGGGTGTATCGATAAACGTGATATCCTGCCCATTTAAATCCACCGTATAAGCGCCGATATGCTGCGTGATTCTGCCGGCTTCGCCTTCAATGACATTCGTATTGCGAATAGCGTCCAACAGAGAAGTCTTGCCGTGGTCGACATGCCCCATAACGGTTACGATTGGCGGGCGCTTTTCAAGTTCTGCTTCATTTTCAAAATGTTCGCCTAAAATGCGTGCTACGACGTCCTCTTCTTCTTCCATGTGAATCTCGATTTCAAATTCCTGACAGACGATGTACGCTGTCTCGAAATCGATCTCCTGATTGATTGCCGCCATCACGCCGAACTCCATAAGCTTTTTAATCAGCTCACCGGTGCTCTTATTAATCATCATAGCAAGCTCGCCCACGCTGATCATTGCGGGGATAATGATCTCGCCGGTCTCTTCCCGTGACAGGCGTTTGAGCTTTTCTTTTTTATAGACACTCTTGCCTTTGCGCACTGTCTTCGAATTATCGCGCCGCGGCTTTTGCTGTCCTTTCGGCGCACCGGGTCTCTGGCCGCCTTTACCACCCTGCCCGCCCTGATGAGCAGGCCGCTGTCTGGGCTGAGACGGCCTCGGCTGACCCTGCTTGGGCTGGGTCGGTCTCGCCTGACTTTGTCTGGGTTGTGCCGGCTTTTGCTGGCCTTGTCTTGGCTGACTTTGCCTCGACTGCTGGCTTCGGTCCTGTTGTCCCTCTCTCAGCGGTTTTTTTGCCCTGTCATCACTTTTGGTTTGTATTTGTACGCGTTGCTGTTGTTTCGGTTTTTCTTCTTTCGACGCTTCTTTCGGCGCCGCCTGTTCCTTGAGCTTGCCGTAATTATTCTTAAAATACTTTACCTGCTGCTCGTTTAACGCGCTCATATGATTCTTTACGGGAATGTTCATTTTAGCCAGTTCTTCCACTAAAACTTTACTGGAAATATTTAATTCTTTTGATAATTCATGCACTCTGATTGTGGCCATACATTACCCTCCTTTACTCTTTACTTACACTGTCTTTTACATCTTCATAAACCTTTTTCAGTATTTCCTTGTCGATATCAGTTTTAAACGCTGCGCCAAGCTTGTTCGTCGTCCATATTTTTTCAATACATTCATCTCGATCACAAACGTAAGCGCCCC
>CALGIV010000295.1 GCA_937914785.1 uncultured Eubacteriaceae bacterium
GTATGTACGACGCATACGATGAGCAATGAAAGGAGCGACGATGTATTCATATGGCCAAATGAGACGGCCTCACGGATAAAAATATAAGGCACCAGTACGATCGCCGCCGCAAACAGTTGAATAATGGAACTGTCAATGCCCGAAAGCCCCTTGACGAACTTATTTAACAACATTACCGTTGCATAGAGTATCGCGGCCAACAGGCCGTAGAGAATTCCCATCGCCTGCGCCGATTGCATCCCGCTGCGCAAATCCAGGAGCAGCACCATACCCACCAGCGCCGCAACCGCACAAATTACTTTGACCGCTGTCAAGCGTTCTTTTAATATCAGGGGAGACAATAAGATCACGATCATCGGCGCGATATAATAACACAGTGTCGCAACAGAAATCGTCGTATACCGATAGGCTTCAAACAGGAATATCCAGTTAAACCCCATCGCAGCACCGGCCAAGACAAGTTGAATGATATTTTTTCTGATTAAAGCTTTATCGATTTTACGGTCCTTGATCAACCGCGCTACGAGCAAAACAGTTCCACCGATAAACCCTCGCGCGCAGGCGATCACGCCCGACGGCAAGTCAATATTGCGCACAAATAACCCGAGGCTGCCAAAAATCAGCATCGCGATAATGAGTTTTATTTTTTCCTTACGCATAAGCTTCCTCTCCATAATTAAAAAAACGACCTTCCGACACCGGAAGGCCGCAAAGCCTGCAAGGCTACTTGCCCAGGTACGCTTCTTTCACAGCGCTGTTTTCCAGCAGCTCTTTACCGGTGCCGGACAACGTAATACGTCCGGTTTCCATCACATATCCCTGATCCGCAGTGTGCAGTGCCATATTTGCATTCTGCTCGATAAGCAAAATTGTCACGCCACGCTTATTAATTTCCTTGATGATATCGAAAATATCTTTCACCACCAGAGGCGCAAGGCCCAAAGACGGCTCATCCATCATCATAATCTTCGGCCGGCTCATCAATGCCCTGCCTACGGCCAGCATCTGCTGTTCTCCGCCGGATAAAGTCCCACCAAGCTGCCAGTGTCGTTCCTGAAGACGCGGGAACAGGCTGTAGACCCATTCGATATCTTCTTCCAGGCTGTCCTTGCGCAAATACGCACCTACCTTCAGGTTTTCCAATACCGTTAAATCCGGGAAGATTCGCCTGCCTTCCGGCACCAGTGTGATGCCTTTACTGACAATGGACACCGTATCTTTGCCAAGAATCTCTTCGCCCATATATTTGATGGACCCGCTGCGCGCCTTCACAAGGCCGGTAATCGTGCGCAACGTCGTGCTCTTGCCCGCACCGTTCGCGCCGATCAGCGTGACGATCTCGCCTTCCGGCACTTCAAAGGAAATGTCTTTTACCGCTTCAATTCCGCCATAATTGACACATAGATTTTCAACTTTAATCAACGTCAGCCACCCCCAGATAAGCTTCGATAACACGTTCGTTATTCTGAATCTCTTCCGGCGTGCCGCGCGCAATAGTCTTGCCGAAATCCAGCACGTAGATGCGGTCGGATATATCCATCACGATCTGCATATGATGCTCGATAAGCAACACCGTTAAATCGAATTCATCGCGTATCTGACGCACAAATTCCGTCAGTTCCAATGTCTCCGTCGGGTTCATACCGGCCGCAGGCTCATCCAGGAGCAACAGGCTCGGCTCCGTCGCCAACGCGCGCGCGATCTCCAGCCGGCGCTGTTTGCCGTATGGCAGCGAAGTAGACAGCTCATAAGCTTCTTCAAGGAGCCCGACGCGCTCTAAAAGTGCCAATGCGCCATCCTTCATCCTGCGTTCTTCCTTATAATAGCGCGGCCAGCCGATTACAGCCCCGAAGAGCCCGCTTTTAATGTGCAGATGCTGCGCAATCATTACATTGTCGAGCACCGTCATCTCGCCGAACAGGCGGATATTCTGAAACGTGCGCGCAATGCCCATTTTCGTAATCAAATCCGGACGCTTGCCCGTAATCGTCCGCATATCCTTGCCGCCGTCCTTGTTGAATAAAACGTCGCCTTCTGTCGGCGTATAGACGCCGGTGATCATATTAAAAGCTGTCGTCTTGCCCGCCCCATTCGGGCCGATCAAGGCGACGATTTCGCCTCGCTCAACCTCGATGTTTAAATCGTCGACCGCAACGACACCGCCAAAACGCATCGTCGCGCCTTTCGTCGTCAGCACGCTCATCAGCTCCCGCCCCCTTCCGCTTTTGCCTTACGCGTAAAAAGACGCTTGATGCCTTGCGGAATCGACTTGATTACCCGCAACAATCCTGCCCAGGAAAACTCGTTTGAACCAAACAGCCCTCTGCGGTAAAACAGGATAATAATCATAAGCAAAATTGAAAATACCAGCATACGCATACCGGCAATCGGCGGCACAGTCAACGGACCGATAGAAAATCCGTTATCCATAAAACGCAGCCACTCACGCGCCACCGTTAAGATACATGCGCCGACAACTGACCCTGTAATACTGCCCTGTCCGCCGAGCACGACGATGAGCAGGATTTCATACGCCAACGTAAAGCGAAAATAAATCGGTGTAATCGCCCCAACGACGCTGGCGAGCAGGCCGCCGCTGATCCCTGCCAGAAATCCGCCGATGACAAACGACAACATCTTATGTCTGAATAATGATATCCCCATCGCCTCTGCCGCAACATCGTCATCGCGAATCGCTTTAAAGCTTCTGCCATACGATGTTTTCATCAGCCGCAGCATAAAGATCACGACAATAGCGACCGCAATCGTCGTCCACCAGACATTGGCCGTATCGGGAATGTTCTTAAGGCCCAACGACCCATTCGTAATCGGGATCATATTTGTAATAAAAATTCGAATAATTTCAGAAAATCCCAGCGTCGCGATCGCCAGATAGTCCCCGCGCAATCGCAAAACGGGAAAGCCGATTAAAAACGCTGCCAGCGCCGCGACCAGTCCGCCGATAATCAGCGCAACGATAAACGGCGCCTGCAGGCTTTCCACCCAGGGAGCAATCGGTTCAACATAATACATCGCCGTTTTTTGCGCGGTTGGAATGATAAACAAACTCGTCACATAAGCGCCGATGGCCATAAATCCGGCTTGGCCCAATGAAAACTGCCCTGTAAAACCGTTGACCAGATTCATCGACAATGCCGCAATGGCATACACACCGCAAAGGCGGATGATACGCAGTTCATAAGAGCCCAGTATCTTGCCTGAATTCGCCATATACAAAAATACGGCAAAAGCAGCCAGTACGACGATACTCAGCGTTCTGCTCAGGCCTTTATGCTTCTGTGTCGTTGCAGGAAGGTAAGGTGATTTGCTTTCTTTACTCATCTCGACACCCCCTACACCTTATTCGCAATCTTTTCGCCGACCAGTCCGGACGGACGAACCAAAAGGATAACGATCAGCGCTACAAACGCAAAGGCATCCTTATAGCCTGATAATGCCGGGAAGAATAAAACGATAAAGATTTCGATAAATCCCAACAGCAGCGCGCCGATGACCGCACCCTTAATATTGCCGATCCCGCCGATAACGGCGGCAATAAAGCATTTCAGGCCGGGCAGAGTACCGACATACGGCTCAATCTTAGGATATTTCAGCCCCCACATAATCGCTCCAACAGCCGCTAGAACCGAACCGATGCAAAACGTCACGGCAATGACGCGGTTGACATTGATGCCCATCAGGCGGGAAGTCTCAAAGTCCTTGCTGGACGCGCGCATCGCCATCCCGATCTTTGTCTTGTTGACCAGATACAATAAAACGATGACCAGCACTGCTGTGATGAGCGGCACGTAAATCGACAATTTTTGAATGCGCACATTCGCAATCGTGATGACGTCCTGAAACATCGCCACAGGCGGGAACTGCTTCTGAATACCGGAAAACAGTACGACTGCCAAATTTTGAAGCAGATAAGATACCCCAATCGAAGAGATCAGCAAGGATATCCTTGGGGCCTCGCGCAGCGGCCGATATGCCGCGCGCTCGATAATAATTCCTAATATACCGGTACAGGCGATCGCAAACAAAAATGCCAGATACCATGGCAACATCGCCGCGGTCACGAAATAAAATGCAAAATACATACTCATCATAAAAATCTCGCCATGAGCAAAGTTGATCAGACGTAAAATACCGTACACCATCGTATAGCCGATCGCCACCAAAGCGTACAGCGAACCCAGTGTTATTGCGTTTGCAAGCGACTGCAATAACATATCAGATGTAATAGCAGACATAAAAAACCTCTTTAATTCGCCAAAAGCGTAATTGGGTATTGATGTAGATATAAGAGCGACCCGGCGTTTTTATGGCCGGATCGCCCACAGTTATGTTCAATTCTAAAATCTAATCGATTTTAACAGTATCCAGGAAAGTAAACTTGCCATCCTGAACAGTCTTCAAAATAGCCGTATCTTTAATCGCATCGCCATTTTCATCAAATCGGATAGACCCTGTACAACCTTCGACTTCCAGCGTTTTCAGCGCTTCGCGAATTGCTTCGCTATCCGTAGAGCCCGCTGCTTCAATCGCTTTATAAGCCGTTAAATACACATCAAAGCCAAGTGCTGTAAATGCAGCCGGATCTTCATTGTATTTTTCTCTGTACAGCTCTACGAACGTCGTCGTCATATCATTCAACGGAGCGTCCGGATCGAAGAACGTCGTGATAACACAACCTTCAACGGCTTCGCCGCCTACTTCAATCAGCGGAGGCGTTTCCCACGTATCACCGCCAAGGAATTTGATGTCGTCATAACCAAGTGCACGCGCCTGCTTCATAATCAGTGCTGCTTCGGTGTAGTTGCCCGGTGCAAAAATAACATCGGGCTTTTCTGCCATAACCGTCATCAACTGAGAGTTGAAATCCTGGTCGTTCGTCTGATACATCGCTTCTGCAACAATTTCACCGCCTAATTCTTCATAAGAGTTTTTGAAGAAGTTGCGCAGGCCAACCGCGTAGTCGTTAGAGGTTTCATAAATAATGCCTACTTTTGTCGCACCCATCGTTTTGTACGCATAGTTCGCCAGAACCGTACCCTGGAACGGATCCAAGAAACAGATTCGATAGTAATAATCATTCCCAAGCGTTACATTCGGGTTCGTCGCAGACGCCGCAATCGCTACCGTTTGACTGTTCTTAAACGCATCGCCGCCGGCAATTGAAAGCGTAGAACCCCAGGAGCCGAGTACGATATCAACCTTCTCGTTTTCTACCAGGCGAGAAGCTGCCGTAGCTGCTTCAACCGCATCGGATTTGTTGTCTACTTTGACAAGTTCAACTTTCTTGCCAAGCAGATCGCCCAAATACTCATGTGCAAGCTCGATGCCGCGGACTTCAATTTCACCGCCTGCTGCGTTCGCGCCGGTTAAAGGCTCAAACACGCCGATTCGGATCACGTCGGAGTCTTCCCCGCCACCGCCGCCGTCTCCCGTGCTGCCACAGCCGGCAAGCAACGCCAGCGCCATCGCCAACACAAGAAAAACTGTCAAAAATTTTTTCATCATAATCCTCCTTGTTTTTAGCAAATAACTACTATGTATCTGCTATTGCTTTGTCAATATAATAACAAAGCATTTGCAAAGCATTATACCTGAAAAATAAAAGGATTACAATAAAAAAACGTGATTTCTTTGGAATTGTATCAATTTTGTTCAAAAACTAACAACATAATTATTTATCTGTTTGTCTTGGCGAACAATGCTGAATCATGCATCGATATTTTATATTTTCACGAAATAACATTCGGTCGACAATGCAATAAGCTAATGTTTTCATTCTATTTGTATACACACTCCGCAGTCTATATCTTCGCGGTCATTTACATAAACCAATTCATGGCCATTCTACTTCGACAAACACTCATTCATGCAATGCTCTGTTTTGAATTGCTAAAACCAATATTACAACTAATTGTGTAATTTTTGCCAATTTAGCATCTATTATTAATAGAATCCTGCAACAAAATACATTTTTCGCTTACAAAAAAACTAAAAAAATGTTAAAATAAAGCTAAATTAAAGAATTGCAGGCTTTTCAGATATAATTATTGCTTAATTGACTATAAACATATCGTGCGTATTTTTTATCAGGGCATATGTTCAATCACAAGCATTCACACTAATTGTGTTATCTGATAAACGCCCAGTTGGGCTGTTTATGCCGAATGGAGGTTCAAATGTTCTGCATTAACGATTCAATTATGTACGGCAATACCGGTGTGTGTAAAATCATCGACATCCGGCGGGAAAAATTTGATAATGAAGAAACTTTATATTATATTTTAAAACCCGTCTACCGCGAGAACAACGCCACAATTTATTGCCCCGTAGGCAATGACAAGGTCCGGCTGCGCAAGCTTTTATCAGCTGAAGAAATTACAGAATTGATCCAATCGATGTCGCATACCGAGCCGGAATGGATCGATAACGATCATCTGCGCCGGCAAACATTCAATGAAATACTAAAAGGCGGCAACCATCAAGAGCTCGTACAACTGATCAAGACGCTGGATAACCACCGCGAAAATAAAATAAAGGAAGGCAAAAAATTTCATCTCAGTGACGAAAAAATTATGAAACAGGCAGAAGCTGTCCTGTATGAAGAGTTCGCCTATGTGTTAAATATTATGCCGGATGAAGTGGTGCCGTTCATCGTTGATGAATTAGAAAAATCTGCTAAATCAAAAAGACACTATGAAAATTAATGATGCATTGGAAGTCATCGAAAGGCTGCCGTATATCCGCACGATCCAAGCACCAAACGACAAACTTTTAGAATCACTCTTTGAAGAAGCCATGGCCGAAGAGGACTGTATCGAACGTATAAAGATCATCAAAACATGTTACATCCGACGGCGTGACACATCTGACAAAGCCCGGCCGCTGACAAAGAAAATGCTTGAGATCGAGCGCCGCGCCCAGCAGCTTTTCTATACGGAAATCGCCTCTGCATTAAAGATCGACGAACGAGAAGTCGATGCCTTTATTCAAAAACATCTTGCCGAAAATATATAACAATAAATAAAGCACCGGTGTTCAATATAAACACCGGTGCTTTTTATTATTGCTTTTTACTCGTCGGCAATAATTAAATCTTCTGATTTAACGACGCGCAACGCCTTGCGGTGCAAACCGTCATATAATACCGGCACGACAAACATCGTCATAAAGGTCGCATAAACGAGCCCGCCGATGCACACCACGGCGACCGGCTGCAACATCTCCGCGCCAATGCCAAAGCCAATCGCCAGTGGCAGCAGTCCTAGAATTGTCGTCAACGCCGTCATCAATACGGGGCGCAGACGCGCAATACCGGCCTGAATAATTGCCTCGCGCTTCTCCATCCCATCGGCGCGCAACTGATTGATATAATCGACCAGCACAATGCCATTATTGACAATGACACCGACCAGCATAACAAACCCGACCATTGCCACAACGCTGATCTCAAACCTCGTAATAAGCAGCGCCAACAATCCGCCTGTAATCGCCAGCGGAATCGTAAACAAAACGATAAACGGCGACAGCAGTGATTGAAACTGCGCTACCATAATCAAATAAACGATCACGATGCCGAGCATCAACACGCCGAACAGGCTCTTAATCGCCTTCATAATCGTCTCGTTTTCACCCGCATACTCAATACTTAATCCCGAGGGCAGATTATAGCCGCGAATGGCACGCTGAATATCCGTCGATACAAGGCTGACGTTATAATCGCTGAGAATAGTCGCATCGACACTGACATAACGCCGTTGTTCCGAGCGTGAAATCGCACTCAGAGATTCCGCTTCCGTAATCGTGGCGATATCGCCGATCTTCACCGTTTTCTTTGCTCCGTCTATCATTGACGTTGTGCTGAGCTCGAATTTGCGAATATCCTCAACCGTCATATCCCGGGCCTTCCCTGAAATAACATCCACATTCAGCGTAAAGCCTTCTTCGGTAATAGACGTCGCCGTACGCTCAATCCGCAAAGCGTTTGACAGAGCCGCATACACCTGCGCCACCGTAAACCCTTCGGCCATCGCCTTTTCCTTATTGACACTGATGCGAATCTCGGGCGTCGCATCATCTATACTGCCCGTTACCTCGCCGACACCCTCGACCGTTTGAATAACATCGCCGAGCTCTTTTGCAGCGCGCTGCATTTCATCCAGGTCTTTACCGTAAATACGCATAGAAAACCCACTGCCGCTCAACATCGACACCGAGCCCATCGATGACGAGCCGCTGATGGAATATTCATACTCTGCGCCTTCCAGCAACGTGCCAATTTCTTTTTCTATATGCTTACCATTAACGCCGCGTGCATCGGATATCAACACATATAATACGATACTTGTAACATCCTCATTGCCACCTCCGCCGCCAAGGCCGATGATGTCGCCCAGGCCACCGGACAACATCGCCCCCACCGTTTCAACACCCGGTATCTGACCGATTTGCTCGGCTAAAGCGTCTGTCGATGTCTCTGTATCCTGCAGCGTATAGTCTTCCGGCATTTGCAGGCTGATCATCAACTCCGTGCTGGTCGCATCCGGCATATAAGAAAACCCTTGTGCCAGCGCAAGCGCAACGCTGGCGACAAGCAGAACGACCGGTATTACAATGGTGAGCACACGATGTTTTAACACAAATCGCAGACCTTTTTCATATCCTTTTAAAACCGCGTCGAACGTATTATGCTTTTTCGGTTTCGCTTTCTCAAGGAGACCGGACGACATCGCCGGAATCAATGTCAAGGCAATCAACAGGCTGGCAAGCAGCGAATAAGCGATCGTCAACGCCATATCGCTGAATAACTGCTTGGTCAGGCCGTCGACGAAGACGATCGGGAAAAACACACATATCGTTGTGAGCGTCGAAGCGGTAATCGCGCCGGCTACCTGCCCCGCACCGGATACAGCGGCTCGAACCGCCGACATCCCGTTTGCACGCAGACGATAGATGTTCTCGATGACGACGATAGAGTTGTCCACAAGCATGCCGACCCCAACAGCCAGACCCGCAAGTGAAAACACATTCAACGAAACACCGGAAAAATACATCAACACGAGCGCAAACGTCACACTGATCGGAATGCTGCAGGCAACGATAAACGTCGGGCGAATATCTTTTAAGAAAAACAACAGGATAATAATGGCCAACACAGCACCGATTAACAGGTTATTCATTACCGTGCCGACGACAACATTGATATAATCACCCTGATCCATCAGCGGCGTAAACGTCAGCCCATCGTACTTCTCTTCTAAATCCGCAAACTTTTTTGAAATAAACGCACTTGTTTCTGCCGTCGCATAATTCGACTGCTTGTTAAAACTGAGCACAACGCCATCGCGTCCATCGATTTTTGCATAAATTTCTGCTGAATTGTCAATGACAAACACATCCGCTACATCGGATAAGTAAATCGGCCCGACGTCGCTGAGTCCAATATCAAACAACAACATATTTTTAACTTCGTCCGATGTATTGATCTTATCGCCAACACGCACGAGGTAGTCGATGCCACCCTGCTCGACATAACCGGCCGGCATTGAAAAGTTCTGAGCTGCCAGTATAGACGAGACGTTGTCGATAGTAACCATCTCGTTCATATCCGCCTTATCGTAAGCCCCCTGAACATTGTCCTCAATTTCACTTAAAGAACTGCGCAGCTGCACCAGCGTACTGTCTAATGTACCTTCCGTCACGGCCAGCTCGGTCAGCGAAGAATAAATCTTACTGTTGCCGGCAGTCTCCATCTCGCTGATCAACAACAGCGCATCGTTAATAGAGCTGGGATCCAGTTGCTCGATCATCGCTTCCAGCTGCGCGATACCGCCTTTGATTTCCTCAATTCCATCCGACAGTTGCGCAAGTACCGCATCCAAGTCATCAATTCCCATCACCGACAAGCTCACATCGATCAATTCAAGTGCGGCAACTGCCTGAATATAGGCCACGGAGTTCTCCTGACCCTGTTCTTTCAGCAAAGCAATTTGCGCGATAAGTCCGTCACGCGCCGCTTTTAATTGTGATAGCTGGTCGTATTTTTCTTCGAGTTCAGCCAGTTGCGCACTCAATTCTTCAATCTGCTTGACCATCGCCAGC
>CALGIV010000296.1 GCA_937914785.1 uncultured Eubacteriaceae bacterium
TTCCATTGAGATGAGCGCAGACAGCCCGATGAAGGAACCGTATACGGTCTACTTCCAGGGCGGACTGACGCATGAGCACGGAAAATTAGCTGCAATGCACCTGTTACAGGAGATGAAACTGCTCTCTCATTAATTTCCTGAAATTTCCCTTAATTACATATGTATTACATTTTGTCGAACAAAAAAGAAGAAAGAAGACACTTGAAAATTCGTGTCTTCTTTAATTTTTCATGAATTTTTCATTTTTTATTTAAAATTTTCTCATCAATCCTTCGACGCGGCCAATTATCTTGACATCATCAACAATAATCGGTTCCATAGAAGCGTTTTCAGGCTGCAGGCGAAAATATCCGTTTTCTTTATAAAAGCGCTTGACTGTCGCTTCGTCGTCATTAACGAGCGCAACGACGATTTGTCCGTTAGAAGCAGTTTCCGTTTTTGCAACGACGATATAATCCCCGTTTAAAATACCGGCTTCAATCATACTGTCACCCTTTACTTTCAGCATAAAACAATCGTGATTTTGAGGGACCAGATCGATCGGCAGGGGATAGAGAGAGTCGATATTTTCAGTCGCAAGAATCGGCATTCCAGCCGTTACGGTGCCGATGACCGGCACGTGGACAATTTCGGGCCGGTAAACAGTATCGTCATAAACATCACCTTTGTCAAGTTGAAACGGGTTATGATTCATAATTTCAATAGCCCGCGGCTTTGCCGGGTCGCGTTTAATAAACCCTTTTGCCTCAAGCTTTTCCAATTGAGAGTGAACAGATGAGGTGGATTTTAAGCCGACAGCAGCGCCAATTTCACGCACTGACGGTGGATAGCCTCTTAAAGAAAGTTGTTCTTTCATATAATCCAATATCTGTTGTTGTTTTTTCGTCAATTCCTGTGCCAAATTATAACACCTCGCATTCAGTTGTATTATAAATCAAAAACGATACTTTGTCAAACAGTTGTTCTGATTTTTATAAAAAAAATCGAACATACTTTCACATTTTGCTTGACAATGAACATTTGTTTGGTATAATGGATGTAGAACATAAGTTCTCGGAGGCGAAAAAATGAAAACAACATACATCATTGTAAATAGGGGAAAGTTTATCCGCTCAATAACATTACTATCTGTCTTGTTTATCGGCATTCTTTTAATGGCCACAATGATTGGCAACTATGTCAGCGGTAAAGGATTAGACGTTTATGCAGAGTATGAAGTACAAAGCGGAGATCGCCTTTGGGAAATCGCAGGCAAGGTTGACAGCGATGAAGATGTACGAAAGATTGTTCATACGATCAAGAGAGTCAACAATATCTCTTCAGAAGAGTATATCTACCCGGGGCAAGTCTTAAAAATCCCATATACTTTTTAGATTTAACGGAAAGTTTATTTGAAGTTACCTCAATTTAACTTGCTTGGCGGCATTTTTGCGCATTTCTTCGCTAGTGGCCGCGTAATGTTTTTTCGTCGTATTGACGTCTTTATGACCTAAAACATCGGCAACCAAATAGATGTCGCCGGTTTCACGATAAAGGTTTGTGCCGAAAGTGCTGCGCAATTTATGCGGCGAGATCGTCTTTAACGGTA
>CALGIV010000297.1 GCA_937914785.1 uncultured Eubacteriaceae bacterium
AAGTAAAATAATAAAGTAAAGCCGGAGAGCAGTTCCGGCTTTTTTTATTGTAAAAAAAACGACGCCCCAGCGTCGTTTTTTGAAACCTGAGTTTATACGTGATAGATGATATCGTTAATGTAAATATTCACATATTCGGGTTGAATACCGGTCGTTTGTTCAACGGCTGATATAATTTTACGCTGCACTTTTACAGCTGCATTGTTGATGTTGCAATCCGAGGAAACATCGAGATACAAATCAATAATCATATCAATGCCGCGCTTTAAGCGCGTGTTCTTTTGAAACAAATCTCCGTATACTTCCGTTTTTTGAATCGCACAAATACCATCAACTTCGCTGACGGCGATTTTGCTGAGCGATTCAATTACACCCTTTGAGATGTTAAAGTTCCAATCATAAGAAGTGCTTTTATCCATACTATACGCCTCTCTTTTTTTCAGTACCATTTTAGTATATCAAATATTTCTATTTTTTCAACTGCTTTCTTTTCGGTTAATAAACTTTATCATTGTAAAAAACAGGTATCGCTATTATAATATAGACATTCATAAAATTTATACATAAGCGTTAAATGAGAGCCTTTGGAGCGAAAAAATGGGAAATTTGCGAAAAGCAGTCGTAATATTGATTTTGCTGTTTACGACGCTGTCATTCTCGGTGTATGCAGCGAACGAACCCTTTAAGATAGAGAGCTATTTTGTCGATGTTGATATTCAAAAGGATCGTTCTTATCAGATCACTGAGACAATATATGTCAGTTTTGAAAAGGGTATGGATTCTTTTGTTCGCACAATTGACCTGTCCGGTTATATGGAAGCGATCTCTGTTGAAAACATTCAGGTTGAAAATCTGCAGTTTGAAACCGTAGAGCGTGAAAACTTCGTTGAGATTATCATCAGCGGCGAAGAAAATGAAGCTTTTCAGGGCAGGAATAAGTTTATCATTACTTATACGCTAAGACAATATAAAGACTACTACAGTGACCGCGATTATATGTTTTTACACGTGATGGACACGCGCTGGAATGTGACGGTAGATGAGGCGCGTATCTCGCTGAAATTGCCGGGAAGCGGCCTGCTGTTGGGGCACAATGTATTTAAAAATGGAGAAGTTGCAACCGCGACCGATGTTCAGGTGCAATTTACGGGAGAAAAGTTATCGCTTCGCACAAAAAAGCCATTAAAACCGATGGACTATCTCGATCTTGATATCACGTTAAAAGAAAATACTTTTAACAAGGCAGAGGTAAAGCCGGTCGAGTATGAGATTGGCGGGTTGAATACGCTGACGCAATTCAGTGCGGACGGTTTTGCTAAAACCATATCCAAGTTTGACATTCATATCAAATCGGATGAAGTTGCGACAATCCCTGTCATACTTGTGAATCAGGACGCGGCCTACGCCCCGCTGTCTGTTGAAAATATTGCTGTTGATACGGCAGAAGAGTGCCCTTATACGATAAACCGATTCCAGGATAAGATCATCGTTGAATTCGATGCCGCCGGTTACACTGCGGGCGATACCATAAACGCGGTATTGTCTTATGATTTGTCGGTGAATGCGATCGGGGATAAGCGCAGTGAATATGTTTTCTTCTACAGCCCTGTTTTTAATACGGTTTGCACAGACAGTACCCTGACGATCGATATTGCAGAAGAGCGTATCCCGTATCTGCACGGAATCAAACCTTATTTGTCGTATTTAAACAAGTCAGAAGGCAGTGACAGGCTAACGATGCTGTCAAACGAACGGACGTATTATTTTGAGATCCGCACTGCTTCCGGCTTGCTTCCGTTGGAGTCTGTGCAGTGTCGTGTTGATTTTCCATTGAATACTCTTTACCGCCCTCAGGCTGTCTCGGGCACGACAATCTTGATTTTGGCAGGTATTGGTATTGCTGCCGCGATCCTGTTGTTGTTCGCTTATGGCAGATTACGAAAAATCAAATTAACAGATCAGACACTTGTATTGCCGGAAGGCTTGACGCCGTTGGATGCGGGTTATATCTTTCATTTAAACGTAGGCGGCACAGATATTGCGGCACAAATATTTGCCTGGGCTGAACAGGGGTATCTGAAAATCGTCAGATTGAAGAATAAGCGTTTCGTATTAAAAAAGCTAAGCCCGCTTAAAAAAGAGGCTAAAGCGGCGGAAAAAGAGCTGTTCAACGCCCTTTTTGTCCGCCGGGATGAAATTGAAATCAATAAAGACGGATACCGTATGTATCAAAACTGTTTTAAGGCAATCAGAAAAATTAAAAATAACCTGAAGCGCAAGCTGGAAAAGCCGGTTACGGCATTTTTGCGCATAACGCTCGCGCTATACGGTTTTGCAGTGGCAATCCTGCCGCTTCTGTATACCCACGTTCAGTATGAAGAGAATATTTTCAGAACGGCCGTTTACGTTGTTTTGATCATACTGCCGGCCTATCTGGTATACTTGGCTTCCAGCAAGTTGATCTTCTCTTACAAAAAAGCGTCCCGTATGTCTTATCTGGGATATTTCTTATTCAGCATAGTAGGCTGCGCTGTGGTGCTGTATAATACTTACAGGCAATATTATTTTATGCCAAACGAAAGCATTGCTTTAACGGCGATGCTGATCCTCATCGTTATAACGATTCCCGTTATTTTAAAATCGTCTCCTTACAGGCGCAAAAGCATGGCGCAATATTTAAGTGTCAAAGCATCGCTGGCAAAAGTTACGTTCGAAGACGAGGCGGATTCAGCTCAGCTATATGCGTTGCTGCCATATTGTGAATTGCTGGATATGTGGGATTTATGGGCTGCTGCCGCTGAAGGCATAACTACAGGGTATCCAAAGTGGTTTATCGATAAAGTGAGCCTGCAGGAAGCGGATGCTTATACGGTTGCCGCCGTACTGGAGGATTCGCTGATCACGCTTGCGCATTGCCTGCTGACGCCGCCGCCGAAGAACAGTACGTTTTCCGGTGTCGGAGACCATAAGGGGTTTCGTGGAGGCGGTTTCTCGGAAGGTTGAGCAGAAGATAAAATCTTTTGAATATGCTTCCCTTCGACAAAATGAAGCAAAATAATTTTGATTCCGCTTGCTATAATGAAAAAAATCATTATAATAATCGGAGGGAAACAATGCAAGATGTGATACAGGAGAGATTAAGCATATCGGAAGCATCGGAAGTGACGGGCTATCCGCCTTACGTATTAAGGTTTTACGAAAAAGAATTCAACTTAAAAATTCCGAGGACAGACAATAATCAACGCTATTATACGGAAAAAGAAATTGACCTGATGAACAAAATTAAGCAGCTAAAGGAGCGCGGTGTCAGCAATAATCGCATCAAACAGGAATTGGGTATAATCCCAAAAGCGGAAAAGGATGCGGCGAAATCTGTCAGCGAGCAATACATATTACGGGAACTGGAGAGCATCAAGGGAGAACTTTTTAAACTGGATTTGATTTTAGAAAATTTAAATCAAATAAAAGAAGAAATCGATCAATTTAAACAACTGGCATCCGGCAAAGAGAACGATATCCTCATCGTTGAAAATGCCCGATTGAAAATGAAGCTAAAGGAAAAGACGTACGAGCTTGTGGAAATAAAAGAAAAGCTCAGTAAGGGAGGGCGACACGCGAGGATTTGACTGTTGACGGCTGCCGCAATAGAGAGGTGAGGAAGAAATTTGTCGAAGAGATTATACACGCCAATCGTCGTTGTACTCGTCTTTACACTGCTGGCGGTGTTCTTTTACCGGCCAAAGGAAGAGGTAAAAGCGGCAGCGATTGAAGTTGCACTGGGAGAGACGGTCGAAGAAGTCGATTTACTCATCACGAGAGAAGAAATTGACTTGAAGAAAAATCGCATTCAACGCTATACATCCGAAGAGCTTTATAATTTGGACTTAACCCAGCCCAGCGGCGTGACTGCAGAGGATCTGGCAAAAGTGCTTAAGCTGGGCTTGGAAGGTTTGGAAGACAGCTTTGTGCAGGCGGAGAAAGACTACGGCATCAACTGCGTGTTTCTGGCTTCCATTGCAGCACTTGAAAGCTATTGGGGGACGATGCTGTTCAGACCGAACAATATGTTTGGATATGGTTCCTATTCTTTCAGCTCTAAGGAAGAGTGCATCGACTTTGTCGCCAGGGGCATTGCAAACAACTATTTATCGCCGGACGGCGGGCTGTATTACGGCAATACGGCGCGGGCGGTCAATACGAGGTATGCATCAAATCCTTTGTGGTACGCCAAAGTAGGAAACTTTATGAAGCAGATGTATGACGGGATGCAATTGACAGATGCAGACGTATTAACGGATTACGAATAAATAAGAACCGCTGCCGATACGATAAAAGAATATCGTATGCAGCGGTTTTTTCTTTCTCGAAGAAATACAACAGTAAGTATTATAAAAAGCATTTCTTTCTTGAGGCGGAATGCGGTATAATAATCTTAACTTAAAGAAGTTGAGGGTTGAGTGGTTTTGTTTAAATAAATTCAATTTTGTATTGATTGAGCAAAATACCGGACAATCCGCTGAATTATCCGCGCGTTATGGTATAATATAGAAGAATAAGGCGAAGGAGGAGAATATGGACGAACGAATAAAAATACTGGCAAGGAACCTTGTGAATTATTCCTGTAAAATACAGTCTGGAGAAAAAGTTTTAATTTCTGTTGAAGGCGCTTCGGTGATGGATTTGGCAGAATGTTTGATTGCCGAAGTATATGCAGCCGGTGGATATCCATTTATTGAATTGGGTGCGTCAAACCTGACGCGGCGCATTCTTCTGGGTGCCAAAGAGGAACAGATGGCGCTGATGAATGACCTTTCGTTATACAAAATCAAGCATATGGACGCTTTTATCAGCGTTCGTGCAAGCGAGAATATGGCCGAGCTGTCGGATGTGCCGGGTGAGGCGATGCAGGCCTATATGCGCATTATGCGTCCGGCGCTGGATGCGCGCGTGAACGGCACAAAATGGGTTGTTTTGCGCTATGCAAACAATGCGATGGCGCAAAAGGCATTTATGAGCAAAGAGGCGTTTACGAATTATTATTTCGACGTTTGCAATCTTGATTACGGCAAAATGGATCAGACGATGGAGGCCTTAAAGGTTTTAATGGACAAAACAGATCAGGTGCGCATCACAGGTCCGGGCACAGATTTGACCTTCTCTATTAAAGGGCTTCAGGCCGTTAAATGCGCCGGTGAGATGAACATCCCGGACGGTGAGATTTATACCGCGCCGGTAAAAGATAGTGTCAACGGTGTATTGACCTACAACACACCTTCAGATTATCAGGGCTTTATTTTCCGTGATGTACGTTTTGAGTTTCAGCATGGCAGGATCGTAAAGGCGACCTGTAACGATAATGAACGTATTGCACGCATTTTGGATACCGACGAGGGCGCGCGTTATATTGGCGAATTTGCTCTTGGTGTCAATCCTTATATTTTAGAGCCGATGATGGATACGCTGTTTGATGAGAAGATCGCGGGCTCGTTTCATTTTACGCCGGGTGCCGCTTACCGGGGGGAGGCGGATAATTCGAACCGTTCTGCGATCCATTGGGATTTGGTTGCGATTCAGCGGCCTGAATATGGCGGCGGCGAGATTTATTTTGACGGTGTGAAAATTCGCGAAGACGGACGGTTTGTCTTGGAGAGTTTGGCGGGATTGAATGTGGAGAATCTGAAATAACAATAAGTTTTTTCGGGGCCACATAAAGGAGGGTGTATGAAAGAGGAAAATAAAAAAGCGATCGCCGAGTACATAAGAAGCGGCGAGAAGGATCGCTCTTCTTTGAAGGTCGGCTTGGAAATTGAGCACTTTTTAGTACATTCAGATACCTTTAGAAGCGTGAATTATTACGAAAAAGACGGTGTTTTAAGCGTTTTAGAATCTTTGACAGAAAAGGGTTATGAACCTGTCAAAGAAGACGGCCGTATCATCGGATTGAATCACCCGCTCTATACAGTAACGCTTGAGCCGGCCGCGCAGTTTGAGGTTAGTATCGTAGCGCGGCAGGATATTGTCGCGCTTGATCATGCATATCGCACGTTTCAGGCAGATGTGCTGCCCGTATTCGATCGGCTGAATATTTCGATGCTTTGTCTGGGTTATCATCCGGTCAGTAAAATTGACGATATTCCCGTCATTCCCAAAGGGCGTTATAATTTTATGAAAGAGTATTTCAGTACGACGGGGACGATGGGGCGCAATATGATGAAAGGCAGTGCCGCGGTGCAGACGGCCATCGACTACGTCAGCGAAGCGGATTTTAAGCGGAAATTTCGCCTGGCAGGCATTCTGTCGCCGTATTTATATTTTATGTACGACAATGCGCCGATCTTTGAAGGCGCTTTGTATGAAGAAAATATGCTGCGTTGTAAAATCTGGAACAATACGGATGACGATCGTGCGGGGCTCATCGACGGCTCGCTGGATGGTGATTTCGGCTATGAAGACTACGCAGAGTATATTTTAAACCAGCCGTGTATCGTGTGCCTTGATAATGGCGGCTACACCTTCTCAAGGGATAAAAAAGTAAAAGATATTTATGCGGATAAGTTGTTGAGTGAACAGGAAATTGAATACCTCCTGACGATGTTTTTCTTTGACGCGCGCGCCAAACGCTTTATTGAAATACGGCAGCCGGACAGCGTGCCGTATCCGCTGAATATCTCGCTGGCCGCGCTGGTAAAAGGCCTTTTCTACAGCGAAGATAACGTTACGGCGTTGCTGGCGGAAGCACAGAATATCACAACTGACGATGTTGTCAGACAGAAAGAAATGCTGATCGGCGCATCGTATAAGGAAATTCTGGCGCAGGGTGTATTTGAGGCTTGTGCGCATCTGATTCAGCTGGCGCAAAACGCTTTAAGCAGGGAAGAAGGCGCCTATTTAGATGGATTGGCGGGCCTGATGGCGGAAAGAGAGACGTTGGCTATGAAGGGAAGGAAGGCGATTAGAAAATACGGCATTCAGCAAGCACTACAGCCTTATTGTGCAAAGCCGGGTGAGGAAAGGTGAAAAAATGAAAGATAGCAGAGCCTATAACAGGGAATATGCAGATATTCTGCGCGAAAAAGACTATTATCAGGATTATTTGAAAGCGCAGGAGAATATTCGCAACAGCACGGCCTATTACGATGGAGAGCCGGTCGATTTTGAATATATGCCCAAAATGTATACCGTTGATGACTATGCCCAAATGTGCAAAGCCACGAGTGAGGTATACGATGTATTGACGACAGTCATTGCGCAGTATCAAAAAGATGCGGCATTCCGTGCACTGATGAATTTTGATAAGCGTATTGAAGAGTTGATGCTGGTCAGCTCATTGTATGATAATTTGCTGCCGATGTGCCGCATTGATTTTTTCTATGACGAAGATAATGGTGCATACAAATTGTGCGAGATTAATACCGACGGTTCCAGCGGGATGAATGAGGATCGCGAACTTGTGAATATGATGAAGCAGACGGAAGCGTACAAGCAGTTCTCGCTGCACTGTAATCTGGACGATTTTGAGCTGTTTGAATCCTGGGCAGAGGCGTTTTTAACACTTTACCGGCAGTATAAAAGCGGCCTGCCCAACGTTGCGATCGTCGACTTTTTAGATGATGATGGGCCGCCCGTAGAATTTTTGCCTTTTCAGCGTGCCTTTGAAAAAAAGGGGATGGAGACGGTGATTTGCGATGTGCGCGAGCTGGAATACCGTGAAAACAGCCTGTTTAAGGGCGGTTTTCGTATCGATGCCATCTATCGCAGGCTCGTGACCGGAGATGTTGAGCGGCGCTATGACGAAGTGCCTGTCGGATTTATTCAAGCCTGCTTAAAAAATGAGGTATGCCTGATCGGCAATTTTGCGACGCAGGCAGTGCATAACAAGAAGTTGTTTGAAATCGTGCACGGGGAGTATGCAAAACAGTTTTTAAGCGCGGCGCAGCTTGCTGCTGCGAAAAAATATTTCCCGTATACGAAAGTGTTTTCGCCGCAGGACGATATTGAGGAGTTCATCGAGACGAAAGACAAGTGGATTTTAAAGCCGTTGGACTTTTATGCTTCGAAGGATGTGTATGCGGGCAGGGAAAAAGATGTGGATACCTGGCGGAAAATGTTGATCACAGCGCGTGAACAGGGGCAGCTTATTCAGGAATATGTCCGGCCGTATCAAGTCGGTTTTCCGGCTTACGATAACAATGGAAGGCTGGATTTTAAAGACTATAATATTATTTCAGGCATCTATATGTATGCCGGCAGGCCCAGCGGGTTGTTTACGCGTATCGGGCCTAATGCGGTCATCAGCAGCATCAACGGCGGAAAGACACAGCCGTCGTTTCTGGTTTCTGAAAAAGAATAAAAAAAGATAAAATTCTACAATTACCGGCAATATGCCGGTTTTTTATTGTCAATTTCATTGTCGAAAAAGTAAAGTGATGATATAATAATAAAAATAAGCATTTATAAAGAATCATTGAGGGATAGAATGAGAGTAATCGATATTAAGCCGTCGAGGCTGATAGGAACAGTGCGTATACCGCCTTCCAAAAGTCTGACGCATCGGGCTATTGTTTGTGCTGCACTGGCCGACGGCAAAAGTACGATTAAAAATGTGATGCTGTGCGATGATGTTATGGCGACGATTCGTGCAGTGGAAGCTTTGGGTGTCGAAATTGAATATATTCCGGAAGACAGGCCGGATTTTTTCACGCTTGGTATCTATGGCAGGAGGCTGTTTAAAAAGAATGCAGAACGCATCGATTGCCGCCAGAGCTCGGCAACGCTGCGCTTTTTAATACCGCTGGCGCTTTTATCGGATGGGCAGACGACTTTTACGGCGCGGGGAACGCTTACAAAGCGCCCGTTGGATGATTATTATGCGCTGTTTGAGCAAAAGGGCATTCATTATCTGAACAATGACGGTATCTTGCCTTTGAGTATATACGGGAGCCTGAAAAGCGGTGAGTACCACACCGACACGGCTATTACGTCGCAGCATGTTTCTGCTTTACTGATGGCGCTGCCCGGCCTTAAAGGGGATTCGTCGATCATCTTAAAAGGAAAGATCAGCAGCCGGCCGTATATCAATATGACGATTGATATGCTGCTGCGCGCAGGCGTGGAAGTCGACTACGACAGCGAAAGCCAAACCTATATCATTCCGGGCGGCCAAGAATACCGCCCGTTTGACTACACGGTGGAGGCGGACTTTTCTTCCGCTGCAAACTGGATCGTCGTCTCGGCGCTCGGTCATAAGGTGTATGCGGATGGGCTGGATTTACAGTCTCTGCAGGCGGATAAAGCGCTTTTAAAGTATATTGCAGATATGGGGGGCAAGATCATTAAGAAAGGAAATGCGCTGCGCGTACGCTGCAATGGAGCGATTCGGGGCATTCGTGTGAACATCGACAACGCGCCGGATTTACTGCCTATTTTGGCGGTGCTGGCTTCTGCAGCAGAAGAAATAACACAAATCGTTGGAATTCGGCGCTTGAAGTATAAAGAATCCGATCGTATCAAAACCACAATCGGGATGATCAATGCCCTTGGCGGCGATATTGCAGAAATTTCCGATGGCTTGGTTATCAAAGGAGTAGGCTCGTTTAAAGGCGGTACCGTACATACCGGTCGGGATCACCGCATCGCAATGGCGGCCGGTGCGGCTTCGGCTTTCAGCGAAGAGAGCGTCGTAATTACGCATGCTGATTGTGTCTATAAATCGTATCCGTTTTATTGGGACGATTTAAAATCGGTGGGCGGTACATTTGAGGAATATTATATGGACGGTCGGTTTTAATGGATAAGACAGTGGCGATATCCGTTCGAAACCTTGTAGAATCGGTGATGTTGAGCGGCGACATTGACAATCGAGGAATATCTTATGTACGCGCTCAGGAAGGAACCTGGGCGCATCAATATGTTCAACGCACTTACGGGGAAGAGGATTTAAAGGAAGTGCGGGTGGCGATGCAGCTTCCGCTGAAGCGTTACGATATGGTATTATCTTTAAGCGGACGCATTGACGGCGTAAAGAACGAACAGGGCAAAACGGTTATCGAAGAAATTAAAAGTACTGTAAGAGCGCTCGATGAGATCGAGCAGGTAAATGCACTGCACTTGATGCAGGTGAAGTGTTACGCTTATATGTATGCTGTGCAGCACAGCCTGGATAATATCACGATGAGCGTCTTGTATTTTCATATCGAGTCCAAAACGCAAAAAAAGTTTTATGTTGAAGCTGATACGACGCAGCTTGAAGCGGAAATAATCGCGCTTGCGGAAGCGTACGCTGCCTATATGCAGATGGTATTGGATTATAAGACCATACGCAATAAGAGTATCAGGGCCCTTGAATTTCCTTTTACGTATCGAATTGGCCAACATGATATTATGAAAAATGTCTATCAAACGTTCAAAGTGCGCAAAAAGTTGTTTTTACATGCGCCGACCGGAAGCGGCAAGACGATTTCAACGCTGTTTCCCGCGATCAAATACATCGACAACAAAGATGCAAAAATCTTTTATTTGACGAGTAAAGGAACTCAGAAGCAAATCGTGCATCAGACACTGGAAATCCTTCAACAAAAAGGACTTGAAATCAAGGCGTTGTTTATTGAAGCAAAAGATAAGGTGTGCTTCAATGAGATTAAGGCGTGTGATCCGGAAGACTGTATTTACGCCAGAGGCTACTATGATAAAGTCAAAGATGTTATCGGGGAAATTTTTAAAAACGAATCGTTGATCACACGGGAAGTCATCGCTTCTTATGCGCAGCGCTACAGCCTGTGTCCGTTTGAATTGAGTTTGGACATCAGTATGTTCAGCGATCTCGTCGTATGTGACTACAACTATGTTTTCGATCCGCAGGTGGCATTAAAACGATATTTTGAGGAGAGGGATGGAGAGTATCTTTTTCTCGTCGATGAAGCGCACAACCTTGCGGAACGGGCCAGAGGGATGTATTCGGCTCAGCTTGATAAAGAAGCAGTATTGGCTGCAAGGCGAAGTGTAAAAGGTCAGCAGGAACTTTACAAAGCGATTGGAAAAATAAATACAGCTTTTTTAAAGGCGCTGAAAGCAGAAGAAGCGTATATCGAGACAGATGAAAAAGATGGAATTTTCCAGACGATGCGACAGTTTACGGAAAAAGCCGGCATTGATCTTCGTCAAAATGGCGCGCTGCCGGAAGAGGCGAATGAGTTGTACTTAGCGGTGACGCGCTTTTTAAAATTGTTGATGATCAAAAACGACAGCCATAAACTTTATTACAACAAACAGGAAAAAACGGTCAATCTATTATGTCTTGACAGCGCCGGGTATTTACGCGGCAGTTTTGAAAATGCGTTGTCGGCGATTTTGTTTTCAGCAACGCTGATGCCGATGGAATACTTTATGAAAGTCACCGGCGGTGAGATGGATGATTACAGCATGATTTGTAAAAGTCCGTTTGATGAGGCGAATTTAACGGTATTTGCCGCGACGAATCTGGATTTAACGTATCGGGGCAGAGGAAAAAATGTTCCGTATGTCGCTGACTACATCTATCAAATGCGCAATATAAGACAAGGCAATTACATTGCTTTTTTTCCGTCTTTTGAGTATTTGCAGGAAGTCTGCGGGGCGTATTTGAATACTTTTGGCGAGGAAGGAACGATCATTCGGCAAACTGCTTATATGAACGAAGCGATGCGGGAAGAGTTCGTTGCGCAGTTTTTTAAGCCTGAAAAAGACGTGTTGGCATTTGCCGTGTTGGGTGGTGCGTTTGCCGAAAGCATTGACTTGGTTGGCGACAGTCTGATCGGCTGTGTGATCGTCAGCGTCGGATTGCCGAAAGTTTGTTACGAAAGAGAGCATATTAAACAGTATTACGACGAAAAAGAGGGACGTGGCTTTGATTACGCTTACAGCTATGAAGGGATTAATAAGATTTTGCAGGCAGCGGGCCGCGTAATCCGCTCCAGCGACGATAAGGGCGCCGTCCTTTTGCTGGACAAACGGTTTTTACAGCGGCCTTACAGGCAGCATATGGAAAATATGTGGGGGAATATTCAATATATTATTAATAAAGAACAAATACAATAAAAAAGCAGGTAAAACCTGCTGTATTTTATTAACGAATGATAACCGTTTTCATCGATTCTGTCAGTAAAAACGTGTTGCGCGGAAGGGGAGAAAGTGGGTTGTTGATGATGTCCAGTGCATTTTGATAGCGTTTGTTCACATCGTATTGCGGCAGCGGAAAATGAATGGCAATCAAATAACGCGGCTGCAGGATATCCATCGTGTGTACGCCGGACTCTGTAATGACAAAGGTGAACGGTGCGATGATGCAGTCAATCGATTTTTGCGTAAGGCCGGCCTGCTGAAACACCTCGATATTCGTTGCGCTATCGCCGGTAAAGAGCAAACGATAGTGGCCGAGCTGGATTAAAAACGCAATATTTTGTATATCGTGCATATCTGCTTCGTGCGGCAGATGAATAAAAAACATTTGAAATTTACCGAGTGTAAAATCTACCATTTTGTTTGGGGCAATGTCCAGGCCAATCATCTGCATAATAAAGCGTTTTTTAAAATATCTGCTGCCTCGAATACGCGCGATGACAGTTTTGGGTGCAATAAGCCTGGCCTCCGGACAAGCCGATAAGACCTGGCAGACGAAATCGGGATTAAAATGTTCTTCGTGCTCGTGAGTAATCAAAATATAATCTATCTTATTAAAAGGCGGCGCCTTTTTAATCATATTCACTAAAACTTCCTTCGTAATGGAAGGATAAGGGCGGATCCCGGGAGTGATGATCGCATCGATCAGAATACTTTTTTCATCGTCGCGAATCAGGACGCCCATACATGCAATATAAGTAATAAACACATCAGTTTTTGCCATAAATTCACCAACTTTAAAGATTAATGTACAAAAAGCGATTATAAAAAGATTTTACAATCATTATAATCGCTTTAAGATAAAATATCAAACCATTCTTCTATCTTTAATAGATTTTTAATCTGCTTTGAATATATAGCTAATTAAAATGGGATAGAATGACGACAGAAAATTGGGAGATGATACGATGGATAAACTGATAGAAGAGGTCATTCGCGAAACAAATTGCAGCTGGCAAAAAGCAGACTGGGCATTGAAAAAGTGCGGAGGCGATGTGCGTGCTGCGATTGACTTCATCAGAAATGAAGAAGCTTATGGCTCGGCCAAAGAAATTTTCGATAAACTTTTGTCGAGCGAGGTAGCGTATCGCGCGGAAATATCGCGTGGTGGTGCGTTGCTTGCGTCCTTTCCGTTATGGGTGCTTATCATTTTGTTGGCGGTTATGGTTTTGATTCCATACAGTGTGTTTATTATACTCTTGGCAGTTATCATTGCCGTCGTGACAAAATGCGAATTTAAGTTTGAGTATATTATTAAATCTGACCGCGTTGGTACGGTAGACAAGACAAATCAACAAGGCGTCTGGACATCTAAAACGCAGCAGCGCGATGAGGCAAAACGGCAAAAAGAGATGCAGCGGCAGGAAAAAAAGCGGCGTAAACATACGGCGAAACACAAAAATTATCCATACGATGCGGCGCCGTATCTGGATTATGGTACGGAAGATGACGAAGAGGTCATCGTCAGTAAAAGAGGTATGCGAAGGCAGGATGAGCGAAAAGAAAGCCCGGATGTGAAACCGGTTGTTGCCGAGAAAAAAGAAAAAATTGAAATCATACAAGATGATGATGGTTATAATGAAATTATAATAAAATAGAGGGTTGGAAGATGAAAAACGTATTGATAATCGAAGACGAGGCGAAGATTGCGCGATTTTTAGAGTTGGAGCTTAAACACGAAGGATATGAGACTACACTGGCGCTGGACGGCAGGACCGGCTATGAAGAGGCGCAAAGCGACCAATATGATATTATCATATTGGATTTAATGCTTCCACAGCTAAACGGCATGGAGATTTGCCGTCGGCTGCGTAACGATGATATCCGCACACCGATTATTATGCTGACGGCTAAAGACGATATTTCCGATAAAATTACGGGATTGGATATGGGCGCAGACGACTATATGACAAAGCCGTTTGCAATCGAGGAGCTGCTTGCGCGTATGCGCGTGGCATTAAAACATGCGCAGCAAACGGGAGAGGGGCAGCAGGAGGACCTTTTAAAAATCGGTGAACTGGCGCTGAACAAATCGCACCATAAGGTTTCTTATGGAGAAGAAGAGATTATTTTGACGAAAAAAGAATTTGAGCTGCTGGAGTATCTGATGCAAAATAAGAATATTGTTTTGAGTCGGGATATGATCTTGCAAAATGTCTGGGGATACGATTACGAAGGCGATACTAATGTAATAGACGTCTACATTCGTTATCTGCGTTCTAAAATTGACCAACGGTTTGATAAAGAGATCATCCGCACGGTCCGCGGTGTCGGCTATCAGATAAAAGAGGCGAAAGAACAGTGAAATGAAATCCCTTCGCAACAGTATTTCCAAGAATTACAGAAGATTATATTTTTTTATCAGTCTGTTTATACTTTTATCGATGATAGCAGGCTTTTTTATCATTCCCGCAAAAGTGTTATATAAGGCAGAGATCGACTGGCTGCAGGAGTCGGTCGGCGCGTTGTTTACATCGCCGGCTGAGCAGGGTAATGTTATGACAAGCGACATCAAAAAAGAATTGAACGAACTTGAACGCAATAGCGGTGTGCAAATAGTCATTTTTGACGGTGAACATAACCTGCTGCGGGACAGCTCAAATTCTTGGGGCAGTGCGCTTTTTTCGATTCCCAATAATGGAGTTCCTGCGCGTATCGTGCGGTATTTTCTGTTGACGGCAAACAAACTCTTTCCATATCGAATACCTGTCAGCGGACATCTTTATTTTTATTTATTGTTTGACCATACCATATTTTTGCAAGTCTATCTGATCGTCTTTGTATTTATTTTTATCAGCTTGCTGATCGGTGGCTTGATGATTGCCTATATTGGCGGACTGTCGAGCCGAATTGTTTTGAAACAAATCAACAGTATGAACAACACTGTTAAAATGATCAATTCTGAGAATATGGACTTGCGAATCGACGTCGGCGAGATGGAGTACGAACTGCAAAATCTGGCCGTCACCATCAATGCGATGATCGATGGTCTTCAGGAGAGCTACAACCGCCAGAAGCAGTTTGTATCAGACGTATCACACGAATTAAGGACGCCGGTATCCGTCGTCAGCGGGTATGCCAATATGCTGCTTCGCTGGGGCAGCAAAGACGAAGAAGTTTTAAAAGAATCGATCAGCGCGATTAAGAATGAGTCTGATAATATGGCGGACTTAATTGAAAAGCTGCTTTTTCTTGCGCGGTATGATAATCAGAACTTAATGTATGAATTTACCGAAGTCGATTTATCCGCTGTGATGAATGAGGTATACCGCGAAAGCGTGCTGTTGGGAACGAAGCATCACTTTACGTCTTCAATTCAGCCAAATATTATTTTTACAGCGGATGAAAACCGCATTAAACAGGCTGTGCGCGTGTTTGTCGATAATGCGGTCAAGTACACGCCGGAAGGCGGACATATTGGCCTGTCTTTAAAGCGGGAAGGATATAAAATCATCCTTGAGATCAGCGATGGGGGAATCGGTATTTCGAAAGGAGACCTTAAACATATCTTTGAGCGCTTTTACCGCGCAGACAAGGCGCGCAATCGCGCAAGCGGCGGTTATGGCCTGGGTTTGAGTATGGCGCGCCTGATCGTATCGGCCCATGGCGGTATCATCAAAGTGAAGAGCAAGGTGGGTGAAGGGTCTTCTTTTACGATCCTGTTCGATGCAAACACACGTTTAAAAGATAATTGACCAAAGGGATATCGGTGTGATATAATAGCACAAAGTGACCGATATATTATTACAGGGCAGACAGGGCTTAAACAGGCCTGTCGATGCAGTCGTACGCAATGAGGAGTAGTAGATGGAAAGCGACCCTGCTAATTTAATAATAGTTATTATTATTGTTTTTATAAATACCTTTTTATCGCTTGCATTAAATGCAATCAATGCGGTAAGCATTGCCAAGGTAAAG
Organism: uncultured Eubacteriaceae bacterium; assembly: GCA_937914785.1. Taxonomy (GTDB): domain Bacteria; phylum Bacillota; class Clostridia; order Eubacteriales; family UBA1433; genus CALGIV01. Next base: position 16,072 of record CALGIV010000297.1, read on the forward strand.
CAAAGGGCAGAAGAGGATAGCAAAAAAGCGCATAAAATTCTAACGATAAAAGAAACAGATTTTGCTTCTGTGCTAAAAGTATGTTTCGCATTTTTAATTTTCATCGTTTTTGTCATCTTATATGAATTATATATCAGGCAATTTTTTAAAGGCGACGCGGCGTGGATCTATTGGTTGACCATCGTGTTGTATTCTTTGATATCGACTTATCTGACAGCGATTCTAACGGAATCCTTTCCCAGACGAGTGGCTATTAAGCATGCAGAAAAAATTGCATTTGCTTCGGTAAATCTTGTCTGGGTATTTTATCTGATCTTCAAACCGCTGAGCAAGCTCATCAGTGTGAGTGCAAATGGTTTGTCTTTCTTGTTTGGCGTGCGCAAAGAAGATCGTGATTTAGAAGAAAAAGTCACCGAAGAAGAAATTTTAAATCTCGTAAAAGAAGCGGAAGAGAGCGGTGTTTTTGAAAACAATGAAAAGGACTTAATCCGCAATATCTTTGCTTTTGATGATAAAAAAGTCTCGGAAGTGATGACGCACCGCACGAATATTACTGCCGTTAAAGCAGATGAGACGATTGACGGCATTGTTAAGTTGATGGAAGAGTATGGCTATTCGCGCCTGCCGGTCTATGAAGAGGATTTGGACGATATTATCGGCATTGTCTATATCAAGGATCTTCTGTTTTTGATTGCGCGTGGTGAGGATGAAGGAAAAGTTGCGCGAGATATCTTGCGCGAAGCAATTTATGTGCCGGAGTTTAACGACTGTACGACATTGTTAAAGACGCTGCGGGAGAAAAAGGTGCATATGGCTATCGTCGTCGATGAATATGGCGGTACAGACGGTCTGATCACAATGGAGGATTTGCTCGAATTCATCGTCGGCGATATTGAAGATGAGTTCGATAAAGAAGGGGAGAATGGTATTGAAGTTTTAACGGATGGCAGCTACGTTTTTGATGGGGATGTTTCAATTGAAGATGTCGAGCGCACCGTTGAATACGACTTGTTTGAAGATCAGGAATACTGTGAGACAATTGCGGGTTTTATGATCAATAATACGGGCAGGATTCCCGATAAGGGTGAACAGGTTCAAATTAAGGACTATATTATCACGGTTTTAAAAAGCGACAAAAAGAGCATTCAGAAAATAAAAATTGAAAAAATTCAAGATTCGGAACAACAGGAATAACAGATATGAAAAAGTATGTGTGCTTCGCTATTTTTACCGGCGCAATTTTGCTGTTTTCAGGATGTATGCAAAAACAAAAAGAGTTGACGGTCAGGCTTGACGGCAATCCGTCTACCGGCTATATTTGGACGTATGAAATGAGCGCGCCGGGCATTTTAAAAGAGACGGGATATGAATATATCGACCCAAACGAAGACGACACCGCGCCGCCGATGTTGGGTGCGGCCGGAGAATTTGTCTGGACTTTTGAAGGGGTCGGGTCGGGCAAGGTCGAATTGTTGTTTACGTACGCACGTGAGTTTGAAGAAGAGGGATTGCTTCAGCGTTTGTATGTGCTTGAAGTGGATAAAAATAAGAATGTAACGATCGTATTGACAGAAGAGATTGAATTGGAAAGATGAAGGGTTCTATAAAAAAGGCGCTTATTGAAGCGTCTTTTATAAAGGAAAAAAGAAAATGAATAAAACGAATGTGATGCGCTACCTGGCTCAGCGAAAAATCTCCTATACGCAATTTGAATATCCGCATAGAGGGTTGGCGCTTGATGGGATCAGTGTCGCACAATTGATCGGCCGGGATGTTGACGAGGTGTACAAGACGTTGGTTACAGCGGGGAACAGCGGTCGGTATTATGTGTTTGTCATTCCGGCGAACAAAGAACTCGATTTAAAAAAAGCGGCGAAATGTGTTGTTGAAAAGTCAATTTCAATGGTGCCGAAGGAAGAAATTCTGACGCTTACAGGTTATGTGAAAGGCGGATGCAGCCCGGTAGGGATGAAAAAGCGGTATTACACGACTTTTGATATCTCGGTAAAGGTACGCGAGTCTATCATTATCAGTGCCGGAAAAATTGGATATCAGGTTGAGCTTGACCCGCAGAAGCTGATACAGCTTTTGCGGGCAGGGATTGCTGATGTTATAGTGGAAAGTTAAGATAATAAAACATTTTTATAGAGGTAAAATATGTCTTTAAAAGGTAAAGAATATCTTGAAGAATTAGTTAATTCTGTGGTCTGCATTCCCGATGCATTTCGTGTTTATTTCGAGCTGAAAAATGAGAAATATATTATTAGTAGTGTATTTAACAGAGATCAACGTACTGATGATTATTACGCAGTTTCTGCGATATATGATACTATTGTTGATATTGATATAAAAATTAAATATTCATTTTCTCAAACGATGAAATGTGACTTACCCGAGACTTTAGAAAGATATGATATATCGTGTGAGTATATTATGGGATTTATTAGCACAGTTATGTAATGTGATTTTTCATACCGGAGTAGAAATAAATAAAATTTATTATTATCGTTATTTTAATAAACAAGTAAAAAATAATTCATTTGAGCTTGCAAAAGAAATTAAAGAATATCTTGATGAAAAAGAAGATATAAATTCACATGCAAACCCTTGGCCGGGAAATCACATGTTTCTGAATGATTATCGCAATCGTATGACACATCAAGTTGCTCCAAGTATAACTTCAATATCTTCGCTTGGGCATTCATTAAAACCTCCTGCTATGTATGTTTTGCATCGTGTAACAGAAGATTACTATAAAGTGTTTTCTTTTCTTTGTAAGTTAATTAATGATTTTTTAAAAGAATATGAAGGTTGGTTACCAACTAATAATTTAAATATCAATAGTGATGAAAAAGAGTGATAAGATTCTTTATACCACATTTGCATAAAGAGTAACTGCAGTATGAATTACCATTGGTTACTCTTTTATTTACATTACGATCGCACCGCTATTTTTTAAGAGCGGGTGTTCGTATTATATTTAGTTGGTGGGCCTTCAGGGACTCGAACCCCGGACCGACCGGTTATGAGCCGGTTGCTC
>CALGIV010000298.1 GCA_937914785.1 uncultured Eubacteriaceae bacterium
AAAAAGAGCCTCTCAGCTCTTCTTATCTACTCTTCTTCAGGCGGTTCTATATCAAAACAATTCTTAATAAACTGCTGAAACTGCGCCGCTGTTTCTTCCTGAATGACGGGCAAAAGATGCATTTCCTCATATTCAATCGGCGTAAACGGCGCCACAACGATCTTTAATATCTTGGCCAGCCGCTTCGACTTGATGACAAGGTTGCCCTTCTTGTCGTAAAATGCTTTATCAATCTCACTGGTTTTCAGCCGCAGTGATTTCCCGGGCTGCCCCTCTTTATCCAGCGGCATAATGACGATTTGCCGATGTTTGGGCGAAAAACCCAGCAGATAGCTGTATACCGAACGACTGAGCAGCGCCTCGTCGACATAATAAGCATAGGCAACCGTATACTTATCTTTAACGTTCACGCGGCGCGCAAATGCGCGTTCAATTTTTTCTCGCGCTGCCTGGCTCTGCTCCTCACTCGGCCTCGTCTTCGTCTTGATCTTTTTCTTCAGCATACCCGCCATATCAATCCCCTTTTATATGTTTTATGTATAAATTATGTTAACAGAAAACAGCACAGATTTCAAGACGAAACATCAGCTTTACTTTTTGCTTAAAATTAGAAATTGGCCTTCTTCATTCTATACCCTTTTTATAACAGATATCTTACCATTTGTGTGCCGGCCATATAGACGCTTGCCACTGCACACAGTATTTTGTATAATAATATCGACCTATTTATTCAAAGAGGGGGGCAACACTCATGGCACTTATCGCAGCCAAATGCACGCAATGCGGCGCAGAACTTCAAGTCGAATCGACAAATGATGCAACGATCTGTTCGTACTGCGGCAGCCCGTTTATCACACAGAAGGCCATCAATCATTATCAGGTGACAAACAAAATCAATGCCGATACCGTCCATATCTACGGCTATGCCGACTACCTCATTCGCGCCGGCACGCTTCAACACTACAACGGCGCCTCACTTGAAGCCCTGCTTCCCGATAATGTTATCGTTATTGGCAGCGAAGCGTTTTCCGGCTGTTCACAATTAAAAAGTGTTGAAATCAATGAAGGCGTTACCACAATTGAACGCGGTGCATTCAAGA
>CALGIV010000299.1 GCA_937914785.1 uncultured Eubacteriaceae bacterium
CCCCTGCTTTTTCATCCGCCAGCGGCTTTTTGCCGCGCTTTTCAGCTGATGGAAAAGCGCGAAGAACGCAGAGAATAAACAAACAATAAAAGCCAAACATTAAACAAGAATACATCATCTTCAATATGACCCCAAACCTCACTTTCAAAACCAAACTACTCACAGTAAACAGACATTCATTCAACGATACAGCAATTGCCATTCCAAACCATTTCAAAGCCTTACTTCAAAATACCTGCAACCCCTGACGCCAAATAATAAACGCACACCATACAGAACACTTGACAAACAAATCACTTTTAGTTATACTTTTCATATTACTAATTTACTAAATTACTAAATAAAAGGAAGAATAAAATGAAAATACCGACGACATTAAAACATAAACCCGTTATCGTAGCGGAAGACTACGAAAACATCGACGGCCGCAAAGCGTACGACACCGACGCAAAGGGGCTCTCTTTGGGCCTTGCGCAGTGGAACGACCGCGGCAAGGTAGACATCTCGGCCAAAGTATGGCGCTATACAGGCGAAAAGTGGTCGCGCCAATCCGAGGAGCTGCCAATCCACCGCATTCTGGATTTGGCTATCCTCATCTGCCGCAGCAGCCTTTACTTTCAGGATGCCTACCGTTACGAAAAGTTTTACGACCCCGAGCAACCTGCCATCGACCGCATTGGCCTGCAAGGAGATGCGATGACAGTTTCAGTTTGTATGGATAATGCGATGATCGACGGCGATATTCGGCTGTTTTTACAGGCGCTTTCTGAAGACGGTGAGATACTGGGCGAACGCTTTGCGACACTCGCACGCCTGCTGTGCGAAATGGGCTATATTTCCCCCGAGGAGCGGCATGATGGATAAGCAACGGCGCAAAGAATTGCAGGAAGAATATAAGAAAATGAAAACCTATCTGGGCGTCATTAAACTGACAAACACGGTTAACAGAATGATTTTTCTCGATGGCTTTTCCAATTTGAAAAACCGTCAGTTTGCCATCGAACAACAGCTGCGATTGGGCAGTCATCCCAACGCCCGGCTTCAAAAGGACTTTAAAGAATACGGTAAAGAGGCCTTCGCCTACGAAGTGCTGGAAGAAATTGCGACCGATAAGGTCAGCGATGTAAAATGGGAAGTTAAACAAATGTTGAAAAAATGGCTGAATACACTTGAGCCTTACGGTGAAAAGGGCTATAATAAGCCGCCGCGAGATTAGCTTCCTTACTTTTCAATAAGAAAAGTAAATACCTTACCTTGACATATAATTTTCTTTTCTTATATCTTGCGCTTTTCCTGCAAGAGAAAAGCGCGAAGAAAACCAATGAATAATCAAGCAAAAAAGCTAGGTATTGAATCGACAATACCTAGCTTAAGAATATGACTTCTTTATATACTTTCCAGTCGAGGAAAAAACGCACTACTATTAAACATTAAACCGAAAATAAACAACATCCCCATCTTTAATGATATACTCCTTGCCCTCAATGCGCGTACAACCCATCTCTTTACATTTGTGTTCACTGCCCATCTCAACGAGCTGTTCGTAATCCGTCACCTCTGCACGGATAAACCCGCGCTGAATATCACTATGTATTTTCCCGGCCGCCAGCGGCGCTTTGGTGCCTTCCTTTACCGTCCAAGCCTTCACTTCATCCGGCCCGACGGTAAAAAACGTCGTCAAATCCAACAACCGATACCCTGCCGCAATCACGCGATCAAGGCCGGTCGAAGCGTAGCCGAGTTCCTGTAAATACGCTTTCTTTTCCGCTTCATCAAAACCGGAAAGCTCCTGTTCAATCTTTGCAGACACCTTGATCAGCGGCGCATCCGGGTCATACTCCTTCAAATAAGCTTTAAGCTTTGCGCATAAAGCACTATCATCGTCTTCCGTCTCATCTTCCGACACGTTTGCAATATACATAAACGGCTTCATCGTAATCAGTTCCAAGCTCTCTGCCTCTATCTGCTCCTCTTCGCTCATTTCACATTTGATGGCCAGCTTTCCGCTCAACAGGGTCTCTTTGATGCGCTCCAGCAGCGCCAGATGCTCCCGCTGCCCGCGCTCCTGCGCTTTTACACCCTTCTGTGTTTTTACAATACGGCGCTCCAGCATCTCCAAATCGGATAAGATCAACTCATAATGAATAATCTCAATATCTTCAACAGGGTCGATTTTCGCGCTGACATGCACGATATTATCATCCTCATAACAACGGATTACGTGTGCACAGGCATTCATTTGCCGAATATGAGATAAAAACTGATTACCCAGCCCTTCCCCCTTACTGGCCCCTTTTACAAGGCCGGCAATATCGACAAAATTCACCGTCGTATACGTCGTCTTTTTCGGCTGATACATCTCACTGAGCTTGTCAACGCGCTCATCCGGCACCTGAACAACTCCCAAATTTGGCTCAATCGTACAAAACGGAAAATTCTCCGCCGGCGCACTTGATTTTGTCAGCGCATTAAACAATGTCGATTTGCCGGCGTTCGGCAGCCCTATAATTCCTATTTTCATAAGTTCTCCTTCAGTCGTTTAGTCTCTGTCGAACCAATGCCAGCCGTCATTCTGCCACGAACCGGGATTGAACCAATCGTTTTCCCGTTGCCCGTTCGGCTCTTCATCGCTGAAAATATCGTTCAAATAGTGTAGCTTCGTACAAAGTTCCTGCGGCATATGCCGCTTTAAAAAGTAGACTTCCTGCCGGTATTTTTCCGGACACTTTCCTTCGACGAACAGCTTGCCGGATGAAGAGTCCAGCACAACCTCTTCAACCATAATGTCCTGATAGATATATACATCCTGCTCCGGCACGGTAATGGTTTCAATCTCATCTTCTGCAAAATACACACGGCCTTCCTCGACCAGCGCTTCCTTGCCAACAAGAATCTGCGTCATGCTTTTGGCCGGCGAGATATATGTGTCATCAATATCCAATATATCGTTATTGACACAGTTGCGCATATAGCGCCCGAAAATTGCAGCGCAATACGAGCTGGAACCGCCAATGGGATGCGTATCCAAATTGCCGAGCCAAATTGCCGTCGACAAGTTTGCGCTGAAACCTGCAAACCACAAGTCTTTTTCATCATTCGTCGTCCCGGTCTTGCCGCCGGTACGATAGCCGGACACATAAGCCGGACCGCCCGTACCGTACGAGACGACGTCGCGCAGCATACCGTTCATCGTATTTGCCGTGTTTTCGCTTAAAATGCGCTCAGACTCGCGCTCAGTTTCACTGATATTAAACCACTCCACACCATTCTTATCGACAATACGCACGATAGCGTACTGATCCACAAGATAACCGCCATTCTCAAAGGCCGCAAATGCGGCGCTCATCTCGACGGGTTTAAGCCCGTAGGTCATCCCGCCCGTCGCCGTCGCGATCGTATAATCCGTCTCCTCAACCGTCGTAAAACCAAATTTTTTAACCGCGTCGACGGAATTTTGAACACCGTATAAATCATTAAAAATTTTAACAGACGGAATATTGCGCGAGGTGATCAGCGCATTGCGCACCGTCATATAGCCGCTGTAGCCGCCGCCGTAATTCTCCGGTACATAATCCCCCCATCGCGTCTTTGTGTCGTTGATCAGCGTACGGCTCGTAACGGCGCCGTCTTCTATCGCCATTGCATAATAATACGGCTTGATGGAAGAGCCCGGCTGACGCGGTGAATTGGCCATATCAATCTGCGTATTGCCGCCATAATAAGCGCGAATCGCGCCTGTCGTACAGTCGGTGCTGACAAGAGCTCCCGTCGCATCACGGCTGTCCAATCCGTAATAATCGATAATCGACTCAATCGCCTCTACGGCGTATTCCTGTGCACCGCAGTTCAGAGTCGTATTCAGCGTCACGCCTTCATAGACGATCATCCTGCGCGCCATATCTTCTGCCGCCGTCTCGGAGATATTGTATTCCGCCATCAAAAGCGGAATCATAATTTCATAATATTCCTCAATGACATAACCTACAAAGGCGCTGCAATTCGGCCGGACGACGCCTTGAAATCCTTTCACGCCCTCAGCGGATAAAGTAATAGGCGTCTGCCTGATTTCTTCCGCCTCTTCCTCACTGATATATTCGGCCTCAACCATAACATTAATAACGATGTGCTGGCGCGCAACCGCTGCATCGTAGTTTTCAAACGGATCATATGCACTCGGCGCCTGAAACAGCCCTGCAATGAGCGTACATTCCGCCAGGTTCAACTCAGAGACGTCTTTGGCGAAATACGTCCTGCTGGCTTCCTGCACACCGTATGCGCCGGCCCCTAAATACATATGGTTGATATAGATTTCCATAATCTCATCTTTTGTAAATGCATCTTCCATCTTCATCGCCAGAATGGCCTCATTGATCTTGCGCATATACGTTTTTTCGTCTGTCAAAAACAAATGCTTGACCACTTGCTGCGTAATCGTGCTGCCGCCTTCGCCATACATATCGCCCGAAGAAAAATTCTTAAAAAAGGCGCGAACGATCCCTTTGATACTAACGCCGCCGTGCTCGAAAAACGCGCGGTCTTCTACGGATACAATCGCGTTGATCAAGTCCTGCGGCACATCCTCAATTGAAACAAACGTCCTGTTCTCGTCATAAATTTCCGCGATGATTTCGTCATCGCCGGAATAAATCACCGTTTTACCCTGCGGGTCGTATTCATACGTCGAAATATCGATCTCAAATGCCGTACACCCACTGAGAAGCGCCGCCAACATCACTGCGATCAACAATAGTGCAATACTCTTTTTTCGTTTCATCATTCTTAATTCCCTTATCTCAATACCGGCTGCGTCCTACGACAGCTCCGGCGTCAATAGCTTAAAATCCTTTGGCAGCGGCGCGATGTATAAGCGCTCCGCTTTATCGCGCGGATGGTCAAAACGAATGCTGTGTGCGTGCAACGCCTGCCTGCCGATCAACACGCTCTCATCATCGTACAGGCTGTCGCCCAAGATCGGATGACCGATGTGAGCCATATGCACGCGTATTTGATGTGTTCTGCCGGTCAGCAGTTTGATTTTCAATAAGGCATACGCGTCGTATTGCCTGACCACCTCGTATTGTGTGATACATGTCTTGCCATTCTGCGAAACAGCGCGCTCAATCATACTGCCTTCCAGGCGCGCGACCGGCGCATCAATAATACCGTTTAACTCTTTTAAGCGGCCTTTCACCAATGCATAATAAAACTTTTCTACCTCACCATATTTCATCTGGCTCTGAATGATATGATGAGCATATTTATTCTTGGCAATGACAAGGACGCCTGACGTATTCATATCCAGCCGATTGACAAAGCGCGCTTTCCCCATCTCGCCGCGCGCCTGCCACATCGCATAAATACCGTTGGCCAACGTGTCCTGTTGATGGCTTTTCGTCGGATGAACGACGAGAAAAGGCGGCTTGTTGACGATTAAAACATCATCATCCTCACTGATAATATCAAAATCGCAGGCTGCAGGCGCTGCATCATATTCTTCATCGCCAAAGTGGAGGATGACTTTATCCCCTTCTTCCAATGGCTGTATAAATTTTACCGCTTCATCGTTTATGTATGCCGCACCCTGCTGTTTGATCCGCGATATCAGCCTGGAAGAATACCTGTGTTCCGTCTTTAAATACTCATCCAGCCGCTTGCCGGCATCGTCCGGGCCGGTTAAATAAACATAAGTTTGTCTATCTGAAGTTTTTCTCATGGACACCTAAAACAAAAAAAGGCATAAAATCTTGTTTTGCGAATTAACAACGCTTTTCTACGTTAATTATCTCTAAAACACCGAACTTTATACCAGAATAACAAAAATTCCCGATAATGCAGCCCTATTATTTGATCCCTAGCGTAAAGCCAGGTGGGTTACCTGCCTGCTGCTTCTGCCTTCCACTTATAGAGGCCTGACATCCGCAACCGAACCCGATATCCCTTAAAGATAGTGTAGGTTCAAATAAACTAGAGCTGCATAAAGCTCGGGCCGAAAGCTTTCGCTTTCTATTACTATTATACCTTGTTTTTTGATTCAAACAAGAGGAAAATTTTATATTTTTAAGTTTTTTCAATTTAAGTGTTGCTTTTTTTCAAAAGACGTAGTATATTTATGCGTATAAAAGAATAATTATACTTTATTGACGCGTACTGCACAAAAGGAGGTACAAAAATGCAAAAAGAAAAACTGGTACTCGCCTATTCGGGCGGATTGGATACATCGACCATTATTCCCTGGCTGAAGGAAAACTACAACTTTGAAATTTATGCCATCTGCGTCGACGTCGGCCAGACGGACGAATTGGACGGCCTGATTCAACGCGGATATGAATGCGGCGCCGACTATGTCGAAATCGTCAACGTAACCGACGAACTCGTCAACGACTTTATCTTTCCGATGCTGAAAGCCGGTTCGATGTATGAAAACAAATACCAGACGTGTGCTCTTCCGATCTGCTGGGCACTTCAATCGCCCGGCCGCTGATCGCGAAAACCCTCGTAACAAAGGCTCGCGAATTCGGCGCAACGGCAATCTGCCACGGCGCAACGGGCAAAGGCAACGACCAGGTTCGTTTCGACTTGGGCATCTGGGCGCTTGCACCGGAAATGAAGATCATCGCACCCTGGCGTGTCTGGGATATCAAATCGCGCGAAGATGCCGTCGATTACTGTATTGAACACGACAACAAATTAAATATGCCGGCCAACCAGCTCTACAGCCGCGATAAGAACATCTGGCACTTGAGCCACGAAGGGTTGGAACTCGAAAAGCCCGATACCGCGCCGGATTACGACCGCCTGCTGATGTTGTGTGCAACACCGGAAAAAGCACCGGATCAGGCAGAAATCGTCGATATCTATTTCGACAAAGGAATTCCAACCAGGCTAAACGGCAAAGAGATCGGCGGTGTGGACCTAGTTTTTGAACTAAACAAGGTCGCGGGCAAACATGGCGTAGGCGTCATCGATATGGTCGAAAACCGTGTCGTCGGTATGAAAAGCCGCGGCATTTATGAAACACCGGGCGGAACCGTGCTCTATTACGCACACAATGAACTCGAACGCCTCTGCCTCGACCGCCAGACGTATTCGTTTAAAGCGACGGCGTCCGTCACATTCTCGGAACTCGTATACAACGGCATGTGGTTTACCCCGCTGCGCGAAGCGATCAGTGCTTTTGTCGACAAAACGCAGGAAAACGTCACAGGCAACGTCAAGTTAAAACTGTATAAAGGCAATATCATTCCGCAAGGCGTCACATCGCCGTACTCACTCTACAGCGAGGAAATCTCCAGCTTTACGACCGGTTCGCTCTACGACCACAAAGATGCCGAAGGATTTATTAAACTTTACGGCCTGCCGCTGCGCGTGCGCGCGATGATGCAACAACAGACAAAGGATTTGGAATAAATGAAACTATGGGACAATGCATTTGATACGACGGCCAGTGCGCTGGCGGAAGAGTTTAACCGCTCGATTTCATTCGACAAACGGCTTTACACCTACGATATTGCCGGCACGCTCGCACACGTCAAAATGCTGAAAAAACAACATATTATACCAGAAGATGAGGCGGATGAAATCCTGTTCGCCTTAAACGAACTTTTAAGCGATATTCAAAGCGGCGAGGTTATTATTGACGAAAGTTATGAAGATATTCACTCCTACGTCGAGCTTTACCTGACTGAAAAGATCGGCGACAGCGCAAAGAAAATGCACACCGGCCGCAGCCGCAACGACCAAGTTGCGCTGGATATGCGATTGTTCGTCATTCAAGAAACCAGACGGCTGAAAAGCGGCCTGGATGAGCTGATTACTGCAATGATCGCCAAGGCATCCGACGCTACGGAAGATATTATGCCGGCTTTTACCCATCTGCGCAAAGCGCAGCCAACGACGTTTGCGCATTACATCTGCGCCTACATCGAGATGTTTCTGCGCGATTTAAAGCGCATTGCCGCCATAGAAGAAGATTGCCTTGAGGCGATGCCGCTCGGCAGCGGCGCCTGCTGTGGCAATACTTACGATATCGACCGCGAATACGTCGCCGAACTCCTGGGCTTTTCAGACGTCACACACAATAGCATTGACGGCGTCTCCGACCGCGACTACATGCTCGATATGCTGTACGCCCTGTCGATGATGATGATGCATATCAGCCGCTACTGCGAAGAACTCATCCTGTTTACGTCCGAACAATATGCATTCTTTACCATCGGCAATGCGTTTTGTTCCGGTTCCAGTATGATGCCGCAGAAGAAAAACCCCGATATGGCCGAATTACTGCGCGGCAAAACCGGCCGCGTCTACGGTGCACTGATACAAATGCTGACGACGATGAAGGCGCAACCACTGAGCTATAATAAAGATATGCAGGAAGATAAAGAATTCTTTTTTGACGCCATCGATACGGCGAATAAATGTTTGAAAATCTTTACGGCGATGTTCGAAAGCGTCACGCTCAATAAAGAGACGGCTTACCGCGCCGCAAGAGACAGCTACATCACGGCTGTGGATGCAGCCGACTATCTCGTTAAAAAAGGGCTGCCATTTCGCGACGCGTATAAAAAAGCTGCCGGCCTCGTCAATTATTGCATCGATAATAATAAATACTTTCATGAGTTGACCGCCGAAGAACTGCATCAGGCCGGCGGATTTGATAAAAAGCTGCTCAAAGCCATCACAGTCGAGCACTCTATCAAACAACGCCGACAAACCGGAGGCCCTGCACCGGAAGCGGTGAAAAAAAGTTTAGCGCATTACAAAGCACAACTAAATAAAATTTTATCACAGAATTAAAACGGGACTGCGAGCAGTCTCGTTTTGTTTTGTGAACTCTGAAAATTTTAAAACAAATTTACGCAACAACATGATTATTTTAACTCCAAAGCCCTATATTCAAAACTAATCTATCCTCAAGAGACAAACAGGCAACCAATAACAATTCAAGTTGATTAAGACTCCAAAGAAATACCTGAAAGAATCCAGCTATGAAAAAGCAGGGGCGTTCTTCAACACATATTGAACGCTTAAAGGAAGCAGGGCGGAAAATTGGCCGATACATGCACGGCCAATTTTAGCTTTGCGTCGCAGCCCACCTAAAGGCTGCGGCGTGCGAAGCGACGGACGGCTTCCGCTTAAGCATTCAACACTCCCCTGCTTTTTCATCCGCCGGCGGCTTTTTGCCGCGCTTTTCAGCTGTTGGAA
>CALGIV010000300.1 GCA_937914785.1 uncultured Eubacteriaceae bacterium
ATTCTTTGAATACTTCGCGCTTTTCCAGCAGCTGAAAAGCGCGGCAAAAAGCCGCTGGCGGATGAAAAAGCAGGGGAGTGCTGAATGCTTAAGCGGAAGCCGTTCGTGTACCGGCTAATTTTCCGCCCTGCTTCCTTTAAGCTTTCAGTATGTATTGGAGCCCCTGCTTTTTCATAGCCGGATTCTTTTGGGTATTCCTTTAGGGTCTTAATCGAGTTCAAATGTTATTGATTGAATGTTTGTTTCTTGATAGTAGCTTAGTTTTGAATGTGGGGTTTAGGAGTCATCAAAATCTAAAATGCGAGTATTATAAAAAAGCTATTGCCAACGATTAGATTAATCGTTGCACAATAGCTTTATTAATTTGCGACTGTAGTTAGTCTACGATGCTTCGTTCAGCTTTCTGGCCATCAACACGCCCATTGATGAAGACATCATCAAGCCGCGCGTCCATCCGCTGCCGTCTCCCAGGCAATGCAGGCGCTTAATGTTCGTGTTTAGCGCCGTATCCATCTGGATGCGGTTGGAATACAGCTTGATTTCAGGCGCATACAACAGCGTTTCTGTACTTGCAAAGCCCGGTACGATATGATCGACTGCTTTGATAAAGCTTAAGATGTTCATCATCGTGCGGTAGGGCAGGGCGGAGCAAATATCTCCTGCTACGGCGTCCGGCAGCGTCGGCCGTACGTTGGAGCGCTTTAGCTCTTCCGGCCAGGTGCGCTTGCCGTCGAGGATATCGCCATAGCGCTGTACTAAAATGTTGCCGTCACCGAGCATATTGACCAACCGCCCGATATACTGTGCATACTCGATCGGCTCGCCGAATGGTTCCGAAAAGTTAAAGCTGCACAGAATCGAAAGGTTTGTATTATCGCTTTTAAAACTTTTATACGAGTGGCCATTGACGACGGCCAGATTATTTTCATAGTTTTCCTGACTGACAAAACCGCCGGGATTCTGACAGAAGGTGCGCACTTTGTTTTTGAAGGGTTCGGGATAGCCGATCAGCTTGGATTCGTACAGAATCTCGTTGATCTCCTCCATAATTTCATTGCGCACTTCGACGCGTACGCCGATGTCGACCGTGCTGGGTTTATGGGCGATGTCGTGTGCACGGCACATATTTTCAAGCCAGTCGGCGCCTGCGCGCCCGACCGATACGATGGTACGTTTCGCTTCAATTTTTTTGATGGCCTCACTGCCTTCTTTGACATATAAAATGCCTGAGCAAATCCCGTTTTCGACGAGTAAATCTTTACATTCGGTCTGAAACAGAATCTTCACGCCGTTATCCAGAAGATGTTGCTGGATTTTATGGTAAATCTTCTGCGTATTTTCCGTGCCGAGGTGGCGAATTGGGCAATCGACCAGTTTTAAGCCGGATTGAATCGCTCTGCGGCGGATCTCTTTGATCTTTTCTTCGTTGCCGACACCTTCTATTTTGGTATCGGCGCCAAAATCCAGATAAATTTTATCCGTGTAGTCGATCAGCGCCTGCGTTTCTTCTGCACCGATTAAGTCCGGCAGCGTTCCGCCGACTTCGTAGCTTAACGACAATTTTCCGTCGGAAAAAGCGCCTGCACCGGAAAATCCGGTCGTAATGCGGCAGGGAGTACATTTCATACATTTGTTTGTCGTATGCTTTGGGCATTGCCTTTTATCGACCGGCAACCCTTGGTCCAGGATGACGATGTCGAGCTTTGATCCAAGGTGCAGCAGTTCCATCGCAGTGAAAATGCCGGACGGACCTGCGCCGACAATGACGACGTCACATTTCATGACTAAACCTCCAAAGTTGGAAAAAATGCAAATCTATAAATTGTTTGTAAAATACACAATCACATAGTATATCATATCAAATAATATTGTCAAATACTCTTTTGCAATTTTTGATTGGCTGCCGGCCGGCGATGCTTACTGCAAGGCTTCGTACAGCCGTGCGCCTTTTGTGCGCAGGTAGGCCTGTAAGAAGATATTGACCAGTACGTAGAGGCCGGCGCAAATGGCGATGAAAGCACTCATCGTTACAAAATGTCTGAAAAGGAGCACGTAAAGTAAAACGGGCAAAAACATAAGCCCCAGGCCGAACAACATCGCAAGCACAGTGCTGCCGCTTTGCTTGATGACGATGGTCTCATTTACCCAGTTAAAGCGCGGGTAGTGCAGATTGGCGATAAAGCCGAACTGCGCGCTTGCAGTCTGTAATAAAAGCGGTACGAGCAACAGCGATGCGCCTTCAGCCGGACTCATATCGAAGCGAAACCAGCCGGCAGCCGCAGCGATGATAATAGCCGGGTAACTGATGATCAGGTTTGTGAAAATCTTGGCAAACATTACATCTCGATAAGCAATTGGATGCGCACGCAAGATCCAGAAGCTGTTGCCTTCCAGTGAGAGGGCACATGCAGACGACAGGGTCATCACGGCGCAGAAACTGATAACAAGACACATAAATACCGGAATGATTTGCATCAATGCAGGCGAGACGCTGAAGATTTGCAGTACGGCTTCTCCGCGCAGTAAGATAGCGCCTGTGAGCAGGAGTAACAGGATAGAACCCATTCCGCTGTTGAAAATATACATTGGCAGGGAGAAAAAGCGGGTTAACTCTTTTTTCAACAGTGCGGTGCGTGCGCTGGTTGCGCTCAGAGTCCGATGTTCATATTTGACTTTGCGCACAGCTTTTTTCGTCGTGGCAATTTTGACGAAGCTCTTGGAAAGTATCGTATAAATTAGCGCAAACGGAACGGCGCACCACAGGAAGAAGAGTAAAAAGTTTACAAGGCTTCCGTCAGCCAATGCAGTTCCGTAGTAGTAGACAGGCGGCAGGTATTGGCGTAGTGCGATGGCGATTGCTTCGCCGCTCGCGACGATGGACGTAATGTAGTTCTGTATGTTGGAAAAGAAATAAAAGTACGCAAAAAAGCTGGCGAGCAGCAGCACTGTCGTCGCGAGATTTTTACGCCGCAGTTTCGATACGAGCAGGCCGACAAGCCAGCCGAACAGACACGAGATTGTCGTCGACAGGCAGGGCAGCAGAATGACAGACAAGATAAAATATACGACATTGATAAAGCTGATCGGCGCATACATTGCATAAATGACATAACCGGGCAGCAAGATCAACAGGCTCATAAGGATGTTGATACAGAGGATGGAAAAAAGCCGGCTGGCCATAATCATCCATGAAGGAATCGGCAGGCTGAACAGCAGCTCGTTGTCCTGTGCGTCGAACAGCTGGCCGTAGACGGTAAAAATGCTGCCGATGAAATTAAAGCCCAAACACAAAATAGCGATAAAGCCAAAATACAGCCAACCTAAATTTTGCGGTATAAACGTTTCCGCAAGAGCAGTGAACATCATGCCGAAAAACAAAAACAGCACGCAGACGACATAGACTGCCAGAATGGCGAACAGGATGACCTTTGCCTTGCTTTTCTTTTTCTGGTTGTGTATCATACGTCCAAACATCGATTTCCACACGTAAGTTAAGCGGAGTTTTAACAATGCGCTAAACATCTTCTTCGTCCGCCAGTTCTAAAAAGACTTCTTCTAATGACGTGTCGCCGCGCACTTGTTCTGTGGGGCCGGAGACGACGAGTTTGCCGTCGCGGATAATCGCAATTTTATTGCACAGCTTTTCGGCAACTTCCAATACGTGCGTCGAAAAGAAAATAGCGCTGCCATTTGTGCACATACGGCGCATAATTTCTTTAAGTTTGTGTGCCGCTTTCGGATCCAGCCCGACAAATGGCTCATCCAACAGCATCAGTTTGGGCTCGTGGATCAGTGCTGAGATGATCGCGAGCTTTTGTTTCATGCCGTGCGAGTAAGCGGAAATAGGCTGGGCCAAATCTTCCGTCAGGCCGAACAGGTCGGCGTACTCCTTGATGCGCGTTGAGCGTATATCGGCGGGGGTTTGAAAAATATCCGCAATGAAATTCAAATATTTAATACCGCTTAAAAAGTTATATAAGTCGGGATTATCGGGAATATAAGCAAGACGCCGCTTGGCTTCGATCGGTTCTTTTTTTACTGAGATATTGTCGACGAAGACTTCGCCTTCATCAAATTGGATAATACCACAGCAACATTTAATGGTCGTCGTTTTACCGGCGCCATTATGACCGATAAATCCGTAAATATCGCCGGGCGCAATATGCAAATTGACGTTGTCAACGACGCGTTTGTTGCCGTATGTTTTTGTCAGGTTGTTTATTTTTAACATAGAGCCTCCTTTTATCACTTAAAAAGCGTACCCCCGCAGGCGTACGCTTTGATGATCGAGTAAATAATATCTTGTTTATTTACCGAACTTCGTCGTATCGATGACGAAACGGTCGTGCGTGCCTTTGCCGATAGGCTTATCATTATAATATGCTTCTACGTTGAATACCAGACGTTTGCGGTCGATCTCCTGTAATGTGCCGATGACTTTTACCTCGCCGCCAATCGGTGTTGCTGCCAGGTGATCGACGCAGACGCGTGTGCCAACCGTCGTGCAATTTTCCGGCAGCG
>CALGIV010000301.1 GCA_937914785.1 uncultured Eubacteriaceae bacterium
TGTACCAGAAGGGCTGACGAGCCCTCAACTTTCATTTAACTTTACAATACGACAAAATTGGAAAGGTGGATAGATTTATGAAAAAAAGCAAAAAGGTCTTTATTGTTTTTTGCGCCGTTACGCTTATGGTTTCGATGTTCTGTGTGACGGCTTATGCCGCTGGCAGCGGCGATGTCGCCGGAGCTGTGCAGGGAACGTGGAAAACAGCTTCCCAGCAAATCAAAACCGTTGTCAACAATGTCGTATTCCCCGCAATCGACCTGATCCTTGCCGTGTTTTTCTTTGCCAAGCTCGGTACAGCTTATTTCGATTATCGCAAGCACGGTCAATTTGAGTGGGCCGCGCCAGCTATTCTCTTCGCTTGCCTGGTGTTCACCCTGACGGCTCCGTTATATCTCTGGAGCGTCGTAGGAATGTAATAATTCAGCCGGACAAGTTGAGAACAGCTTGTCCGGCTGAATTTACCTAAAATCATATTGCCTTAACAACTAAAAATACGATCAGCAGCCACACCGCCATAATTGGCAACGCGTAATACCATTTCTTAGGTTTTCCGGTTGACCAAAGTCCTTCTGCCTCCTCGCGGCATGCGTCGAAAACATCTGATGGAATCATACGTATTGTGAGCGCAACCAGTGCTGGGAGCAAAATAATATCATCTATGTAGCCCAGCACAGGAATAAAGTCGGGAATCAGATCAATTGGAGACAGCGCATACGCAACTGCCAATCCGGCAATTATCTTGGCTCCAACCGGAGTCTCTTTCTTTTTCATGGCAATAAATACTGCAGGAATGTCTGTTTTGAGCTTTTTGGCACGCTCCTTCAGGTTCATCCGTTATCCTCCGAATATCAGCATATATGCGCCTACAACACAGAGTAAAACTGCAACATATATCTGAAATTCCCCTTTTTCTATTTTCTTAATAATACGGTTTGCCGCAAAGGTTCCAGCTATCATTGCCGCTCCCATTGCAAGCCCTGTAAGTAATGCCGATAAGTCAAGACCAACCAGTTTGCTGTATATGACAGTTTTCAGAATGTGCATTGCTGTGGCAGTCGTGGCTTCACTTGCAATATAGGCAACAGGCGGCAATCCAAGGGTCAGAAATGCCGCCGCTCCGATAAGGCCCTCCGCTTCCGGCAAGACCGGACAGAAGGCCGGTGGCCGCGCCGCCGATAAGCATGGCCCTTTTGCCATTTTTGAACTCCAATTTCTTAATCACCTTAATCAACACAAGGATAATCAAAACCCCGCCGATACAGCGAGTAACCATATCTTTCGGAAGCATAGAAAAGCCAAACGCACCCAGCGCAGCCAACGGGAGCGCCGTTGCGCAAAACAATCCGACCGATTTCCAGTTAATCTGCTTTATACCAAATGCCATGCGTGAAAAATTTCCAATAAGCTGGACAATCGTCAGTACAGGTACGGCGAGTTCGGCGCCAACACAGGCGGTCACCATCGGCAGCAGCAAAAGAGCGCCGCCGAAACCAGCGGCACCCGAAACAAAAACTGCGATAAAACTGGATAGTATTAAAACAGCGTAGATCATATCCGCCTCCAAAAATCAAACGCATTTTCAATTTAAGTATAACACGGAAAGAGTGACATTCACATCTTTATGCAAGTACTGACTTGGTAATCTTATGGATACAAAGGACGTAAACGTAATGAAACTGCAGTTCCCGTTCTTTGTTTAGAAAGGAGTGATGGCTTTAAATGTTCATATGGGACTTTGTCGCCGACACTGTCCT
>CALGIV010000302.1 GCA_937914785.1 uncultured Eubacteriaceae bacterium
GGCGGTGGCGTTCTTCTACGAGGTCATCTCTATACGCTTCATATGCCTTCGTGCCCTTTACAAGCTTACAGGGGTAAGTGCCGAGGCGCATCGTTCCGCCTTTTTTATCCAGGTTTTCCTGCTCGGGCATCACGTCGATGACCGGATAGGGTGTGTCCTTATCGATTTCTGTCGTATTGGCTTCCCTGTAACCCAGCACATTGCGCGCGAACTCAATGATGGCAATTTGCAGCCCCAGGCACAAGCCCAGATAAGGCACATTATTTTCCCGTGCATATTTTGCTGCGCAAATCTTGCCTTCAATACCACGATCTCCGAACCCGCCCGGCACGATGATGCCGTCTGCATCGCCCAAGATTGTATGGACGTTTTCGTCGCATACATTTTCGGAAGAGATCCACTCGATATCGATATTTACATTATTTTCCAGTCCGCCGTGTATCAGCGCTTCCGATACGGACAAATACGCGTCACGCAACTCGACATATTTACCGACCAGTGCAATTTTTACAGAATCCTCCATTGCGTTCATCTTGCTGACCATTTGCCGCCATTCTGTCATATCGGATTTTTGGTAGGGTAACCCCAGACGCTCGCAGACGATGCGGTCAAGGCCTTCCTGTTCCATTAAAAGCGGTACTTCATACAGATTGGCTACATCGATGTTTGAGATAACGGCTTCTTTATTCACATTACAGAATAAACTGATTTTTTCTTTAATGCTTTCGCTGATATCTTCTTCGCTGCGCAGGACGATTATTTCGGGCTGAATGCCCATCCCGCGCAACTCTTTTACACTGTGCTGGGTTGGTTTCGTCTTTAATTCGCCGGCGCTGTTCAGATACGGCAACAGCGTCACATGGATATACATCACGTTTTCAGCGCCGTATTGGCTCCTGATCTGTCTGATTGCCTCAATGAACGGCTGACTTTCGATGTCGCCCACCGTGCCGCCGATTTCCGTGATAATGACTTGTGCGCCGGAGTTTTCCGCTGCCTTCGTAATCCAGGATTTGATCTCGTTTGTAATGTGTGGGATGACCTGTACGGTTGCTCCGAGGTAGTCGCCCCGGCGTTCTTTATTGATGACCGACCAGTAAATCTTTCCCGTCGTTACATTGCTGCTCTCCGACAGGTTTACATCGATAAAACGCTCGTAATGCCCCAAATCCAAATCCGCTTCCGTCCCGTCGTCGGTAACGAACACTTCTCCGTGCTGATAGGGGCTCATCGTGCCCGGGTCGAAATTGATGTACGGGTCGAACTTCTGGGTGAAAACGCTGATGTCCATGTTCTTCAACAGTCTGCCGAGCGAGGCCGCCGTAATGCCTTTTCCCAGCGACGAGACGACGCCGCCGGTAACAAAAACAAACTTCGTGTTCATAAAACTTTTCTCCTGGTTTAATGTTATTTATTTAACAAGCTTTGTGCTTTGCTTTCAATAGCGATTTCGGTTAATTGATATTCTTTTAACAATTCGTCCGGCTTGCCGGATTGACCAAACCGATCATCGATGCCGACGAATGCCATTTTGACAGGATGTTTTTGCGCGAGCAGCTCTGCAACGGCACTGCTTAAGCCGCCGATGACCGAGTGTTCTTCGCAGCATATTACGGCACCGGTTTTCTTTGCGGAAGCGATTAAGACTTCTTCATCCAACGGCTTGATTTGTGCGACGTTGATAACTTCCGCTTCAATGCCTTTCTCTTTGAGAGCATCAGCCGCGCTCAACGCCTTTTCAACCATGATGCCACAGGCAAAGAGGCTGATATGCGCTCCTTCTTTTAATACGTCAGCTGCTTTTGTCAGTGCTGGTTCTCCTTCTTCATAAACGTCTTTACAGGCCGAGCGCACCATTCGGATGTAAGTGGGCCCTTTTTCCTGTGCTGCTTTTTTGACGAGTGCCGTCGTTTGCGCCGCGTCTGCAGGGACGTAAATGCGCATATTCGGCAGTGCGCGCATAATGGCGATATCTTCGATCGCCTGATGGGTCGCGCCGTCTTCGCCTACGGTTACGCCGGCGTGGGTACAGGCAATTTTAACATTTAAATTCGGATGGCAAATCAAATTGCGAATGACTTCGTATGGGCGCGCCGTGCCAAACATCGCAAATGTGCTGGCAAATGGAATCTTGCCGCTTGCGGCCAGTCCGGCCGCCATCCCCATCATATTTGATTCTGCAATTCCTGCGTTAAAATGCCGATGTGGGAATGCTTCGCGAAACATAGACGTCTTTGTCGAAGCCGACAGGTCGGCATCCAATACGACAATATCTTCATTTTCACCGCCCAGTTCAACCAGTGCCTGGCCGTATGCTGTCCTCATTTCTGCCATCTATCTGCCCTCCAGTTCCGCCAGTGCTTGTGCCGTTTCGGCTTCTTTCGGTGCTTTGCCGTGCCAGCCGGCTTTGTCTTCCATAAAAGAGACCCCTTTGCCCTTGATTGTTTTGCACACGACAGCAGTGGGGCCATCCTTATTTTCACACGCTTTGCGCGCTGCGGCCAAAACGCTTGCCAGATCGTTGCCGTCTTCTACCTCGATGACATCAAAATCGAAAGCGGCAAATTTGGCGCCGATATTACCGACGTTCATTACGTCCTCTGTTCTGCCGTCAATTTGCAGGCCATTGTAGTCGACGAAAACGATAAAATTATCGAGTTTGTGGTGTGCGGCCGACATCAACGCTTCCCAGACGATGCCTTCTTCCAGCTCGCCGTCGCCAACCAGCACAAACGTACGTGCAGGCGACTTGTCCAGCTTCTGTGCGAGTGCCATACCGACTGCTGCGCTGATGCCCTGTCCGAGGGAGCCTGTGCTGATCTCGACACCGGGGACCAGCTCCATATCGGGATGCCCCTGCAGCATCGCGCCAAACTTGCGCAGGTTGTTAAATTCGGCTTTGTCGAAATATCCGCGGTTGCCCAGTACGGCATACAATAGCGGCGCCGCATGACCTTTTGACAATACGAATTTGTCGCGATCCGGTTTGGTTACGTCTTTCGGATCGATATTCATGATGTCAAAATATAATGCGACGGCAATTTCAACGCCTGAAAGGCTGCCGCCGGGATGTCCGCTGCCGGCGCTGGCGATCATTCGGACGATGTCCTGGCGTACCGTTTTTGCGATACTCGTCAAATTTTCCATTCTTCCTCCTGACTTTTTCTTTCAATTTTTAACAGAACCACAAAAATAAAATCGGCTTTTTTATATCAGCCAATTTATTATTACAACAAATCCATTAATAATTTAATATTTTATACCAAATAGAAGTTAAATACAATAGACAATCCGCGATTCTTTACGCACTTTTTCATTTTTGCGGAAGGCGTTATTGGATACTTTAACAGCTGTAACTGATTAATGATGTAATATGTAGATATTATTTGTTGTAGACACTTGAAGAAGCAAAGCTTCTTATGATGGGGTTATTATATGTTAAGACAGCATTTTTGGTGGCGATCATTTTTTACGCTTCTTATTTGTCGATGCTGTAAAATTTTTAGATAAATAATCTGACGATAAAACGAATTCTGAATAAGTGATCGTTATACTGTAATGTCAATTCAGTCAATACTTAGCTGGTCATCACTTGTATTTTTCAAAATAACTTCATAAGAATCCATTTTCGATTGATGCTGTGGCGGAAAATTTATGAACAGAGTAATAGGCTAAAACACAGCGCAGATGGGAGATATTCATTTCCGTAGTCTACAGCAGTAAAGTCATCGTAGTTTTTTTAAGATTTGTGACGCTGACAATTTCCATGATGTTTGTTCCTTTTGCCTGTTTCATCACCATGGCAGAATTGTTTGACATTTTTGTCGCAGGTGCCCTTTTTATGACAGTCTTTTTTGTTGGTAGTGGGGCAGTCGTCGCTTTTTTCCGGCTGGCAGGCTTTGCGTTCAATCGCAGCCAAAGCATCAATTTCCTCCGCTAATTGACGCAATACCGTCCGTTCTACGTCGTAGTGCATAAAATATCCTCGTTTTTCTCCGATAAGCAGTCCGGCTTCTCGCAGTACTTTTAAATGTTGTGATATTGTCGCTTCGGTGAGGTTCAGTTCGTTTGCCAGTGCTCGAACACAGTAATTGTGCTGTAGCAGCAAAGTCAGGATTTTCATACGGGTTTCGTCAGCGATGGCTTTTAATATTTTTGTTTTATCCATTGGTATCCTCCTGTGATTTAATTAGGGGTTTATCTAATTAAATTATAACAGAGTTTTTAATTAGGTCAATACCAAAATAAAAAAGACCGATGCTATTTGCATCGGTCTTTTGGCAGTTGTTTAATTGGCTGCTTTTTCAAGCTGGGTTTTCAATGTGTTGTTTACCGCACTTGATCCACCAAGTACAATGACTTTCTTTGCGCCGCTGCTGCTGACATACGTTGCGACTCCGCCGGGCAGGTTGTTCGCCTTGCCGTCGACTAAAATCATCGGACTTGCGTTGCGGGCGGCTGCCACGCCGCCTGTTAAAGCGTCGGCAAAGTTTGTGCCGGTTGCCGCAAAGACAGCATTCGTGCCGCTTTTAAAGAAGTACTTTTGGATTTCAAGGCACGTGTCATAGCGGTTGTTGCCGGCCAGCCGTGTAACCTTATGGGTTGCGGTCAGTTGCTTCTGTACCGTACTATCGATGACGCTGCTGCCGCCGACAATGATAACATGATCGGCTTTGGCCAGAATTCGCTGGGTTTCCACAGGGATATTATTCGTCGCGGTAAAGACGATCGGGTATCCTTTTAAGGCCGCGCCCGGACCGACGCCGAGGGCGTCGGGGTAATTCAAGCCGTAGGCCAGTATGACGGTATCAAATTTCTGTTTGCCCGTCTGTTTTAATAGTTCGTTGGCGATGTCTTCCGCGGTGCCGTAGCGGCTGTCGCCGGCGAGCCGTCTGACGGTGTATGTTGCTTTTAAGTTCGTCTCAATGTTTTTGCTGACGGCACTGCTCCCGCCGAGGATTATAATATTTTTAGGTTTTAAGCGGTTGAGTTCGCTTTGGGTTGCGGGGTGGATCGTATCTCCGCTGACCATCAATACCGGAGCATTGAGTTCATAGGCGAGCGGTGTGGCCGCTAAAGCGTCCGGAAAGTTCAGACCGTTGACCAGAATGACGGTATCGGCTGTTGTAAACGAAGCTTTGCTGATGGCTGCCGCTGTAGCGAAGCGGTCGTCACCTGCAATGCGTTGTGTATTTAAATTGGTCTTTGGTGCGTCCGGTGGTGCTTTGTACGTTGCCGTGACGGTGAC
>CALGIV010000303.1 GCA_937914785.1 uncultured Eubacteriaceae bacterium
GGCTTTGATGCACCGATGCGGCGATCGTAATGAGCGGCTGGTCGCTTTTGTATTTTACAGAATTCGACAATATTTGACACAACATAAACTCAGCCCATTTGCCGTCGGTGTAGACGAGCCTGTCCAATCCGTCCGTTTCGATGCGCACGCTGTTTTGGATCAACAGCGGCCGGTATTTCTCGATAGCGTTGCGGACGATCTCGTCCAATAAGACCGCCTGGACGATAAAGTCATGTTGCATATAGCCGGCGCGCGCGTAATATAGTGCGCGTTCGACGTGTTCGTCGATCTGCGCCAGTTGATAGAGGATTTTGCGGGAGGCTTCCGTCTTGTTGTTTTCACAGGTAAGCTTGGCTGAGGCGATCGGTACTTTGATCTCGTGCACCCAGTTTTCGATATACTCGCGGTATTCGGTTTGTTCGGCGCGGATATCGGAGACCATTTCGATCATCGCCTTGCCGGCGCGCCGCATTAAAGTGTGCAGGTGGTGCTCGTATAAGTCCTTCGGTTTTGGTACGCATTCCATAAACAGGTGTTTCTGGTCCAGTCCGTCCATAATGGCGTAAAGCTCCTCAATATGGTTTTTCGTTCGCAGAAAGTCGATGAGCAGAGAGAGGGCCAGTCCGATTATCCAGACGATGAGGATGCAAAGCAGGACGCCTGCCTGCGTGCCGGTCAGTAAAAGAAAGACAGCCAGGGCTGTCATAGAGAGGAGATGGAATAGGATTTTCCGATATTGGTTGCCAAGATAATGCGACAGCTTCATAGCTTGTACCCCATAGAACGTTTCGTTTTGATATAGTCTTCAAGGCCAAGCGCCTTGAGTTTACCGCGCAGCCGTGTGATATTGACGCTTAAGGTATTATCGTCGATATAGACTTCATTGTCCCACAGAAACTCGATCATATCGGCGCGGGAGACGATTTCGCCGGGTGTCTGCATCAGCTTGAAAAGGATCTTTGCCTCGTTCTTCGTCACTTCCAATAGTTGGCCGTCATAGTCGATCGTACCTTTCGACAGGCTCAGGCAGAGGCCGTCATATGTAATCGTGTCGTTTGAGGCCGCAGATGTGCCGCGGCGGAGAAGGGCTTTGATGCGCGCTAAAAGCACGGGAATGTTATACGGTTTGGTGATAAAGTCGTCCCCGCCGATACTTAAGGCCTTTAACTCGTCCATTGAACTGCCGCGGCTCGTGACGAACATAATCGGCACTGCTGATACGCGGCGCAGGGCGAGGCACAGCGCGTAGCCGTCTTTGCCCGGCAGGCCGATATCGAGCAGGATCAGCTCTGGCTCCAGTGCAGCAACCTGAGTTGGAATATCGTCAAATTCGGTAATTTCAATGGCCTGATATCCTTCCGCGTACAGTAAAACGTTCAATTCCTCGCGGATGCTGGCATCATCCTCAATAATAACAATCTTCTTCATCAATTTTCCCCGTGGCAAACGCCGTTGTTTAGCGCTATTATACAGAAAATAAGGCTGTGCTGCAAGAAGTGGTCAAAAAATTTGAACTTGTCTGATCAAAACATCTTCATTTGATCGCTGCCTTCGGCTCGAACGATTCGTTTTGTTACCTTATCATCCGGCATTAAGCTGCTGCAAAGCAGCGGAGAAGTTGGGTCGTAAGTCTGATGTTTCCTTTGTGTCGTGGTAAAAGAGGAGTGGTTGGCGTAGCAATACAGGCAGCCATTTAAACAAGTGTTGTAGGCGCCGATATCGATGCTGGATACACAGCGGCAATCCGGCGGCTGGTTCCGGTCTTTTTTTAAATCGAAGTGCTTGTTTGCAATGGCGGCAATTCGTTTGCCGTCAATGCATTTGGCCACAGGAAATCCTGCCGCGTGCAGGGCCGTATCACCGCAGATGCGCAGGGAGAGCTGATAATGCGCTGCAATCTTTAGAAAAGACTGCGCCATACGGAATTTTACGGAATCTGCAATAGTAAAGATGCCGTGCGCCGTCGTTTTGGGTTTAATCTTTTTGTAAATGTCGATAAAACTGAGCGTACATTGATCGGTATGGCCTTTCAGCTTGGCGGCCAGCGCTTCAAAAGCGTCCAGATGCCAGCGTTCCGTGTATGTGTCGTTTAAGAGGACCGGACTGTAGCGCCAGACCATACGCCGGGGCCCGATGGCATCCGAGAGCCTGTGGAAAGTGTCGACGAGTACTTCTTTAAGCGGCAGATTCTGTTCCAGCTCCCGCCCATAGGGGTTAATTGTAAATTGAATATAATAAGTATAAGGTTCAAGCTCGGCAAGTCTTTCCAGCATCGGAGCAGGGTCTTTTGACCAGAAGACAATGCAGTCGACGACTTCCGGGGAAAGCTCAATTTCGCTGACCTGATGAAAATTCATCGGGTTGCGAACCAGAACGGTCTTTTCCGCCAGCCGGCCTAAAAACCAGTCGAAATAGAAACGGGGAATATCGGTCCGCCTGCTTACACTTAAAATCATGGTATCCTCCAAGTGGCTCGATTACAAAGTAAATGATACCATTCATTGTATCTAATAAGGCGCACTATGACAAATGTTAATGAACTCTTTTTTTGAAAGCGAAAGGATAGAGGATATCGATACAAGAAGAAAAACATAATGGGTATATGTTTAATATTTGCTTGCAGGAAACAGGTATTTATCATCAAACTTTTTGTAACGGCAGCCGGCGTTGACTTTTGTGTTTTAGTGTAATGGTCGTTTTAAGGTTATTTTGATCGGCCGAAAGGTAGCTGCGAGTGCAGTAAATGCGCGTAAAGGATACGATGGGATGCAATTTTTAACAGCGTAGATTTCTAAATGGGCATATGTGTAAAATAGCAACGTCTTTGATTTACATAGTATTTAGCAAAATGCAAATCCGAACGCTGCATCGGTCAAAAGAATTGCCGCAGCGTTCGGATAATATGTCTGTATAAAAGATGTTGTCTGCTCTTGGGTACAGGGCCTTTGTAATATGAAAGATGAAAACGCAAATCTTCGGGCTTTGCGGAGGAAGAAATTCAGTTATGCGTTGGCTGTTTGCGTGGCCTGCGCAGTTCGTATACAATGCCCACAATTACAAATATGATACTTAGACCCAATAAAGAGAAAAAAATGATTGCATTCACATTATTGTTGATCATCGCCTGGCTCCAGTTGCGAAAGTCGAATTTTAACTCAAAGCGGAACGGTATGTTTTCCAGTATCATATTCAAAATGCCGTTTAAAAAATAGAAGAATGCGGTAGTGAGCCCCAGGCATCCGGCCGTTTTAAAAAAGTTATTCATTTTTGCATAGCGCAGGATCAGCATCATCCCCCAGGGCAGAATCAAACAAAAGGCCGCAATCGGGCAGGCGAAAGGCCAGAACCATCCACCCTGCACGTATAAGTCAGCCATCAGCAGCAGAACAAACAATAAGATGGTGTCAACGGCAAAACAGAGCAGTGTTTTGTGATTGGCCAATGGTGACGGCAGCCAGATATTCTTCAACACAAAGGGTAAGAATACAACACACATTCCAAATAATACGGATATGGCCGCGATAAAAAACCAGTTGCCGTTCGTGTAAATACAGCAAACCAGCAGCAGGATCATCAGCGACAATGTAAAACTTGCCAGGGTAATGAGCCCGCGCTTTTTTTGTACTAAGACAGGCAAAAGCGTCAGCGAAGCCGCGACCATTTCGGCGGCCAAAACGATAAAAAACCACGAAAGGGTATGCTGAACGGCAAGATTGCAGATAAAACAGGTGAGCAGGGCAATGCCATAAATCAGCATTTGTCCAACTTTAAATCTTCTGACCATTGTCATATATTTTTGTGCCAGCTTTTCTTGATTTCTGGCCTGCAAATCCTCACTGGCTGTTAAAAGCTCGCGCTCGCTGATTTGCAAAATAGTGCAAATATCATTGATTAATGTGATATCCGGATATGATAATCCTCGTTCCCATTTTGAAACAGCCGATTCCGTGACGAACAGCTGATCGGCAAAACTTTTTTGTGTCAATCCGGCTTCTATTCTCTTTGAACGGATGTACTGGGCAAAAGCCTTCTTGTTTCCCATCGATAGTATCCTCCTTTTCTCATAAGGGACACCTAAATCGTATGCCCGTTAAGCGAATAAGTCAATAAAATATTGCTGTAATGGCACCCGACCGTTAAGCCAGTGTATACTATCGTTTCATAAACCTGCTTTATTATGTGAGCGTTGTGTTTACAGAAACAAAACCCTGTCGATTGATATTTTACAAATCGGCAGGGCTGTTGCGTTTATTTTTACAGAATGAAGCAGATGTAAAGCAGAAGTAAAATTGTTGAAAAGAATAAAATATATTTTCCCGGTTGAGTTTATCTCCTTTAATGCTGCCCCTATTTTTCAAACAGTTCGGCCGCTTCTGTCATATTTTTTATAATCGGCACGCCGAAAGGACAGCGGTTTTCACAGCTGCCGCAGGCTATGCAGGCGCTTCCGCTGTGTTTCAGGCTTCTGTAGTGAGAGCTTACAGAAGGCGGAATGTTCTTTTTATCCAGCCTGGCAATGTCCAGATATTTATTGACCGTAGCGATATCAATATCCACAGGGCAAGGCTGGCAGTGGCTGCAGTAGACACAGTTGCCTGCAAAGTCATTGTTGAGTTCGCCTAAAAACGGCGTGTAGTCTTTATCCGTATCGCCGGCTTCCAAGTATGACAGCGACTCGTTGACTTCGTCTGCCGTTTGACTGCCGACCAATGTGCTGAATACGGACGGACGGCTCAGCGCGTAATGGATGCACTGATTTACGCTCATAGGTTTGGAAAACGGCGTGTGTTCAGCAGAAATCAATTTGCCGGCCCCTAATGTTTTCATAACGCTGATGCCGATACCCTTTTGTTCACAAAGAGTATACAGCGCTGCGCGCTGTGGATCCAGGCCGCGAAACTCGTCCTTCTGCCAGCCGTCTGTTAACGTATCCAGAATGTATTTGTCGGGCGGGCATAGATCAAAAGCCAGATTGATGCTGAACATCATAACCTCTGCAAGCCCTGTCTGGACTACCTTGGCGGCAATATCCGGCTTGTGAGAGCTGAAGCCGATATGGCCAATGTCGCCGTTTTGTTTAAGTTTTTGCGCGTAGTCCGCCAGTCCGCCGTGGAACACTTTGTTGAAGTCTTCTTCGGAGTCGATAAAGAACAACATGCCAAAATCGATATAGCCGCCGAAGATGCGCAGGCACTCTTCAAAATATTAATAAAATGCAATACACGGAGTTCGAATTTGATCC
>CALGIV010000304.1 GCA_937914785.1 uncultured Eubacteriaceae bacterium
GCC
Organism: uncultured Eubacteriaceae bacterium; assembly: GCA_937914785.1. Lineage (GTDB taxonomy): Bacteria > Bacillota > Clostridia > Eubacteriales > UBA1433 > CALGIV01. The sequence continues at coordinate 4 of CALGIV010000304.1, forward strand.
GGTGTTGAGCTCAGCGATATGATCTGTCCGGTCGAGAGCGCTGAGGTTACGATGGGATTCAGTTATAATACAGAGCCGGTGTATTCCGCTACGCTGAAGGAATACCGTTCCGATCATATGGGCGTAGATATTGGGGCGAAGACGGGAGAAAAAGTCAAAGCGGCCTTAGGCGGCATTGTGCAGACGGTGTATACGGACGGCAAATTGGGCCGCACGGTCGTCATTGCACATGAAAATGGCATTAAGACGGTGTATTCGAACCTGGAAGACAATATCAATGTGCTGGAAGGTGACGACGTAGCGCAGGGAGATGTGATCGGTTATGTCGGTAAGACGGCAACCTTTGAGATTGAGGATGCAACGCACCTGCATTTTGAAGTGTATCAGGATGATGTAGTCGTAGACCCGACGCCGTATATTCAGTAAGATTATTAATTATAACAGGAACAATTGAATGAAAAAAGACTGTTATTTATTCGTTAAATAATGGTCTTTTTTATTTGTATGGGGATAATTAAAGATCAACCGCTCCACTTCGCTAACCGAAATTTTTTTTCTATTCTGTATAAAGATCGAAAACGACGATTTGTACTGTAATATAATTAATGTTATCTACATCTTTTTTGAATTCACACAACCATTCATTATGGTTTACTGAAATGCTCTTTTGGCACATATCATTTTTTGATAAATATGTACCAATAACTTTAAGGAGTTTATCAAAATCTTTATTATCTTTGTTAAAAATGATAATTGAAGTTTTTAAATCTCTCCAAGTAATATACCCAAATAATTGCTTAATAGCTTCTTGTAGTTTTTTCTCACCATGCCAGATTTTACATTCGCCAATATAAGCTGCTTTGTTTTCAAATAAGATATAAATATCTGTTTTACCAATTCTGCTAAATGTCTCTGCAGACGCCAAGCCTTGATAATGTGTATTCAAATATGAAATTATAACGTCTCGCAATTCTTCTTCGCTGAGTTTTGAAAAAGTTTTTACGGCTTTCTCCATAGAAATCCCAGCTAAATTAATAATTTGTTTAATATTTTCGTAATCAGCAGATGCTATTTGATATTGTTTTTCTGATTGTTGTATACTTGGAATTTTTGGCTTTTTAATCACTGCTTTTTTTAATAAAATAGGTGAAATATTAGGCGCATCAGGATTCAATTTTAATGGTATGTTTAATTTTTTACTAACAGATATGAAGCCTTTTGCTTTTTCTTTGCGCTTATCCAGTGTATTTCTAATAACATTTTCTAAATTATTATTATATTCTGCAACATCTCTATTGATATATTCAATATTTTTAACATAAGATTTGAAATGCTGATCAAATTGCATTTTAATAAATTCTTTGTCTTTGCCTGCGAGCTCTTTTTCTGTGTACTTAAGAGCGAAAATAATTTTGCCGTATGATTTTTCAGTACTCTCAATTATTTGCTCAACGTAAAATCTTGAAAGAATATGTGTAATTGGTTTTAAAAACAATAAGTTGCTATCGCCATCAAAAGGAATTTTAAATATAATTTTATATCCATCGACATCCAAATACTCTGATTCATAATTATTTTGTCTGAAAGGATTAAGTTTTTTTACTGTCGTTTGAGATAAATTTTGCGATATGTTTTCTAAAAGCAGAACAATAGGTTGTATTTTATATTCTTCAAAATAATAGATTATCCATTCATCAAGATCTGTGTTTAATATTTTTTCATCCGAAAAAGCTTTGATTGTTTGAATTAATTTAGTGGTTTGTTTTTCAAAAGCTTTTGTTGTTTCATCGTTTGTAAAGAGCTCAACCATGACATTCTCCTTTTTATATTTTTGATAATTTTATTATATCACAACTAAGCTTTAAGATTGAGAGAGTTTCTGTATTATCTTTTTTTAAAAACAATTATTAACAATTAAATATTCATTCTTCCGATCTTAAAAATTCGAGGGCATTTACCATAGATTTCAAAGGAACACTGGGAAAAATCAATAAGGAAGAATAAGAATAATTTACCAATAAAACACTTTGACCCTGACCTCTTATGCTATAAAAGAAACAGCTAAAAATTACCGTTCGGTTGACAGAAAAAATGTGAAGCTTTATAATGATATCATTGCAATAAAGTAGAGGAAAACAACAAATGGCGGAGAAAAAGAACTTATTCAGCGGCATTCAGCCATCAGGCGATTTTACGATCGGCAATTATTACGGCGCGATCAAAAATTGGGTCAAAATTCAGTATGACTACAACTGTTATTTTTGTATCGTCGATTTGCATGCGCTGACCGTGCCGCAGGATGCTGCCGCGCTGCGCCGCAGGACGATGGAGTGTTACGCGATGCTCATCGCCTCCGGCCTGTCGCTGGAGGAGACGACATTGTTCGTGCAGTCGCACGTGCCGGCGCACAGTGAGTTAATGTGGCTCTTAAATTGCTTTACGTATATGGGAGAGCTGTCCCGTATGACGCAGTATAAAGACAAATCTGTCAAACAGGGGGAGAACGTTCGTGCGGCACTGTTTGACTATCCCGTTTTAATGGCAGCCGATATTCTTTTATATCAAACGCATCTGGTGCCTGTCGGTGACGATCAGAAGCAGCATATTGAACTGACGCGCGATATCGCGACGCGGTTTAACCATCTGTATTCTCCGACGTTTGAAATTCCCGAAGGGTATTACCCGAAGACCGGCGCGCGGATTATGAGCCTGCAGGAGCCGACGTCGAAGATGAGTAAGTCCGATACGAATGAGAATGCGTTTATTTCTTTAAAAGACGCCCCTGATACGATTGTGCGCAAGCTCAAACGTGCCGTGACGGATTCGGAAGCGGCAGTGCATTATGATGAAAAGAATAAACCGGGGATTTCAAATCTGATTCAGATTTACGCGTCCGCATGTGATATGGATATTGAAAATGCGCAGCGGGAAGTAGAAGGCCTGTCGTATGCAGACTTTAAGTTGCGCGTCGCCGAAGCCATCATTGAAAACTTAAAGCCGATTCAGGCTGAATACGCGCGGCTGATGAGTGATAAGGCCGTGCTGGAAGAGTATATGAAAGTCGGCGCCGACAAAGCCGAGCGCACGGCAGTAAAAACCCTGCGCAAGGTGCAAAAGAAAGTCGGACTTGTGCCGCGGGGCCGATAAGATGATCACACGTATTAAGCGGCTCGTACACCATTATTATTGGGATTTTGATTATAATTGTGCGAAGACGATGTTATTTTGTCTTGGAGAATTTTTTGACATATGCTTCGAAAAGCAGACGTTGAACGCCGCGACGGGGATGCACGGTGCCGGGCGGTTCGGCGCGCAGTGCGGTCTTGTGGAAGGGGCGCTGATGTTTATGGGCATTTATTTCGTCAGAGCGGGCAAAAGCGATGCGGAGGTTGAACGCATCTGCTACGATTTTGCAGCGAAGTTTACAAAAGAATTTGGTTCTCTGCGCTGTGATGAGCTGCGGCCGGGCGGCTTTACGGCTGCTGACCCGCCGCATGCGTGTGAGCCGCTGTCTGTGGCGGCGGTAGATTTTGCATTTAATTATATTAAAAAATTGGATCGCGGGCGCCTCGCATAAAGGAATGGTGCTCTTAGCATATCAAAACACCTGCTGAATTTGGCAGGCTTTTTTATTGACATCTGTTAGTTAAAAGATGAGCAGGTCAAGTTTTGATCATATGTTTAAAATAAAGATGACTTATTCGAATTTTTGCGATGGAATTGTCGCTTGGGGTTCCTTTTCAATCATATGAAACAGGCAATACCAGAAGATCAACCAAAAGACAAATCGTACTTGAGTGTGTAATAAGATGAAAGTATGCAGGGTAGTATTTGGGATGAAACCCCAGATCAACAAAACAGCCATCACCATAAACGGCACGTTGAGCTTGAACTTGCCCTTTGGCTTTAAGGATTTCAGGTGTTCAATGGAGAGGATCAACGAAAGCGGCAGCGTTTCGATAAGGGGTACACCGTAGAAAAAGAAGTAAGGGCCGTATTCAACAAGATCAATGCGTCTGAGGAAGATTTCAAAACATAAGAAACCGATAAAGAAAACGAGAAGCAGCACTGCTTGCAGCAGGGTGTTTTTTACTTTCATACGCACTCCATAAGAGGGTAAATTTTTTATGAATCCTCTTAAACAAAGTTTAGCATATTATTCGATGACTGTAAACGTTTCAAGAAAGCTTTTTTCTCTGAAATTGCTGTTTTTTGCTATTTGTCCTCCAGCTGCATTTCAACCTGTGCGATTTTGCCCGTGGCCAGTTCTTCGTCGATATAGACGAGGCCGCAGACAGGGCAGCGCGGCAGGGTCGCGTTAAAATGATAGCCCATATAGCTTAAGTCGGTGTTGCGTGGTTCGAGTGCGACGTTGCATTTACAACATATCAATTTATCGTTCTGCATGCGTTTCATTCTCCTTGATATTCATACGGTGTGCATAGGCGTTCAGCAAGGCGTAGGTGCCGTCGTCATTTGGCTTGTAGCGTGCCCAAAACGTCAGCATCCCTTGCATAAGGTGCGCGGTATAGGAACCGTCATGTGCGTGGCAGACTTTGTTTTGGGTGGATTCTGCAAAAAACACGATTTGTTGGATTGTCTCTTCGAGAATCAACAGGCGGTTCAATTGTTGCTGCATCTCGTCTGAGATGATGAGTGTAATCTCTTCCCAGTCGGCTTTTATCTCTTCGGGAGCAAATCCAAGGAATTCCTCCTGTAAGTGTCTTTTCAGTATGACACGGTTTTGGCGGCGCTGGCCGAGATTGGGCGGTTTGCGCAGGTCGCGCTCCTGCGCGCTAAAAAACAAAACGTCTAAAATATGACGCGATGGTTTATTGTGGATGGCAAAGCTGTCGCGGCAATTTGTGCAGTAAGTGATGTATTCCTTCCCGCCAAGTGCGCGGTTGTTTTGAGCGATGATCTCTGTCAGTTCGGCATTGGTCGTATAGACGAGGCCGCCGTATCCGCAGCAGCGCGCGTCTTTGCCCGCAGCAGGCAGTTCCTCAATCGTATAGCCAGCTTTGTCGACTAAAGTGCGGATGCTCTGTTGGGCTTTTTCATCATATTTGCTCGAACAGGGATCAAAAATACTGACGGTCTCTTTGGAGTGGCCAGCGGGTGGATAGTGTGCGCTTAAAACTTCCCATAAAGAGATGGTCTGTATTTGGGGAAGGTGTTTTGCAAACATTTCGCCGCAAGTCGGACAGGGCAATATAAAAGCCGGTTTCTTCCACACGTGCCACACAGCGTTGATTTCGTCGATTACCTGTTTGTGCGCTTCTTTATTGCCGGCCCAGTCCGCGGGAGCGCCGCAGCAGGATAGCAGCAAAGCTGCCTCGTTGGGAAAAGTTTCATCGAGCCAGCGGTAGGAACGCTTTACATAGTCTGGATCGGAAGCGCCCATCTGACACCCGGGGAAGAAGACATACTTGCACGTCTCTGTCGTCGGCAGTTGAAGAGCGGCGTCCGGTCCGTTGGCGTGGTGCATATCGCTCAGCCAATAGTCGTAGTGTGCATCCGGCAGAAAACCGGACTTGTGCAGAAAACGGCGGCTCTCGATGCACAGGTCTTTAAAGTCGATGCCCACAGGGCAGGCGGGTGCGCACAGTCCGCACTGTGTGCAGGACATAATC
>CALGIV010000305.1 GCA_937914785.1 uncultured Eubacteriaceae bacterium
GTATCCTAAACCATCCGACACAATGGGTGAGACAAACCCCATCGGAGTTCGCACGTCGGCTGCGGACAGCACCGTTTCTGTAGCAGGTTCGCTCAGCTGCATATCGTTACATTGTTGAAGGGCCGTCACCGTATCGCCTGCCTGTAATACTACTTCATCAGGAATGATGATTAGCCAGGTGCCGTCCTGCTGCACGGTGGTTGTAGATGTCCATCCATTGGGGTATTCGAGATAAATCAGGCAAAATGGTTGCCCTGTGCCGTTGATGAACGTATCCTCATCTGTAACAGGGAATATGATCGGCGTAGGGCTTACATCCGGCGGCGCAGACGGCAGTATTATTTCTGTAGCGGGTTCGCTTAAAGCCATATCGTCACATTGTTGCCAGACTGTGATAACTTCACCTGCCTGTAGTGTTATTATATTAGGAATGATAATCGTCCACGTACCGTCCTGTTGTACGGTGGCTGTGGATTGTGAGCCATCGGGATAATTAAGATAAATTGAGCAAAATGGTTGCCCTGTACCGCTGATGTTAAGGCTGTTTTCCATAACAGGCGCGATGGTTGGTGTAGGGCTTATGTTCGGCGGAAAGGGTGGATAAGGACAGTGGTTACAACAAATGGCCGGCACACATCTGCAAGGGTAACACCCGCATCCGCAGCAATGTTGGTAGTACATATTTCTTCCTCATTTCATAAAAGTTATTGCTATATTATGATATGTGGCGTAGGGACATAGTGTTTATTGAAATCGTTCTGCTGCCGGACTTTCTTCAAAAAAAGTCGATTTTTGGAGCAGGCAGGATAAAAAACGCTGTACAAACGATTCGTGTAGAAACAAAATATATGTTTATAAAAGAAATAGTGCCCTTTGTGGGGTATAAAAAAGCGCCGGGTTTTCTCCGGCGCTTTTATGCGTTTTCTCTGTTTGGTAGATTTTAAAATGGCAGTATAGTTTTGAAATCCGCTTTTATTGCTTTACAGACAAAGAATTTTGAGCCGTATGTCTTAGTATTTTTCTTCTAATGATGATTTTAAGCTTATCAAAGCGGATAGTCGACTTTTACTGATTTACTTTTTTACTCACTTTAATGGAATAGAACAAAAGGTAGATATAGTAGCCGAGGATGATAAAGACGCTGTACATTACAGGCGCTGTCTGTACAGGCCAGAAAATTCCGAACCACGGGAGTGCGACTGGAATCAGATATAGTATAATAACAAAAAAGATCAGTCTTTTACTCTTTTTGCTGCCTAAAAAATCTTCCGGTATTTTTCGAAGATTTGCCAAAAGTATGCCGAACAGAACATATACAAATACGTACAGCAGGTAGTAGAGGAAACCATGATTAAAGTAGGATAGGATAAAATTTTTCTTAAGATATTCTTCGATAAAAACTAAAAATGTTATAAGAAATGGATATAGTATTAACTTAAGCGTATGTTTTGTCGAACCATTCATCATGAATCACTCCTCATAAAACGATTACATTTATTTTAAATTATTTTAATTGGTATGTCAATATGAGTAGTCCTTTTATTTAAAATGAGTCCTAACTACATTTTATGCAGTTAGGACTCACAATCTTTTATGATTGAATCGGTGTTTGGAGCAAATTGGACGCTTCTTCTTGGGCCTCCAGTTGTTTCATATTTTTCAGTTCTTTTCGAATCAGATATCCGCCCAGCAGCGCGGCCGCCACATCGGCAATCGGACCGGCATACATAATGCCATCAATTCCATAAAAAATCGGCAGAATTAAAATCAGTGGGACCAGAAACAACACTTGACGCGTTAAAGACATCAACATCCCACGCGACGCCTTACCGATTGAAGTAAAGAAGTTGGATGTAATCGGGTGGATCCCATTGAGGAATGTGGCAAACAAAAAGATCCTGAAGAAGCGTTCGGCAAAAATAAAATACTCTTCGCTGCCATCGCCAAAGATTGAAATGATTTCACGGGGAAACAACTGAAACAGTACAAAGCCAATACTCAGGATGGCTGTTGCGGACAAAAGCGCCGTTTTCAGCGTTTGCGCGACACGGGCATAATTCTTTGCGCCGTAATTATAGCCGTTGATCGGCTGGCATCCCTGGGCGATGCCAATGGCGATCGAAAAGAATATCATATTGACTTTCATAATGATGCCTGTGGAGGCAAGCGGAATTTCGCTGCCGTATTGTGAAAGTGCGCCGTAGTAGCGCAGGGAATTGTTCAAGGTGATTTGAACGACTAAAAGTGCGAGCTGATTAAAGCATGCAGCAATGCCGAGGCGCGCAATTTGAAGTAAGTTGGCACCGCTGATTTTTAAATGCTGTTTTTTAATCGGCGCGGTTTTGAATTTTCTTAAATACAATGCTGCGACGATAAATGAAAGCATCTGGCCGAGGATGGTCGCCCAGGCTGCGCCCGCAATGCCCCATTTGAATACAAAGATAAAGATGGGGTCGAAGATCATGTTAAAGGCAGCGCCGATCAACATACACATCATCGAATACTTCGGACTGCCGTCGGCACGGATTAAATGGCAAAATCCATTCGTCATAATCAAAAACGGCATCCCGATGGTAATGATGCGCGTATATGTCGTCGCATAAGGCAGGACGAGTTCGGTCGCACCAAATGCATGCAGAAGCGGCCGTAAAAACAGACTGATAATAATGGCCAATAAGATGCCGAAAATCGCCAGGAAGCTGATCGTGTTGCCGGCGATCGTAACGGCTTCTTCGGTACGCTTTTCGCCCAGGCGCAAATTGAAATTCGAAGCGCCGCCAATGCCTAACAGTAAGGCGATGGAAATACTGATCGTTGTCAGCGGGAATGCGACGTTTGTCGCGGCATTGCCGAGCATACCGACGCCTTGTCCGATAAAAATCTGATCGACGATATTATAAAGCGCACTCACAAGCATCGCAACGATGCTGGGAACGGCAAATTTTACGATTAATTTATAGATGTTTTCTGTGCCTAACGGATTTTCTTTTGGTTTTTCGATGTCGCCTTGCATAAATCTCGCCTCCATTAAGATGGCGCTTTTAAGCGCTACTTGACAGTATAGTACGAGTGTGCTAAAATGTCAATCATTACTTGTTGGAAAAGGAAGAAAAGTGAAGAAGAATACAAAACGGGAGATTGTTGCGGCTGCCAGAAAACTGTTTAATGAGCGTGGATATAACGAGGTGACGATGCGGGATATTGCCGAGCAGATGAACATCAGTGTCGGCAATCTCACGTATCATTATCATAAAAAAGAAGCGTTGATTGAAGCGGTTGTTAAAGAACAGCACAAGGCATACCGCCCTTCCGAGCCGCCGCAGGATTTAATGGAATTGAATGTTGTTTTTAAGCATACAACCGAAGTGCAAAAGAATAATGCCTACTATTTCAGGCATTATACGCAGCTTGCGCAAATCAGTCCGGAAGTCTATAAGATTCAGCTGCGTGTGATTGAAGATTTTTCAACAATGTTAAACGATGCGTTTGAACGTTTTGTAGAAAAAGGATTGATGAAGCCGGAAGAATATGCCGGTCAATATCAGTATTTAAAGAGCAATGTGATTATGGTAAAGGTCTATTGGGCGCAATATCGCCAATTGGCGCGCCAGATTGATCTGGCACAACAATTGCTGCCTGCCGTTTGGAGCTTAATTTGGCCTTATTTAACCGAAGAGGGAAAAGCTATCTACGAAAAAGAAATCGTGTCGACTTTTGAATAAAAAACAGCCGTGTTTAAGTGACGGCTGTTTTTTAAATAGAATAATAAAAAGAAAAAATGTTTATGCGTAAGCTTTAGCCTGCCTGACTCCAAGGTCGAAAGCTTTTGAATTCATCGCGATATATTCTTCTTTCTTGCCCATCTTTTTAAGCATCACTTCTTTCGCGGCTTCCTGCGGAATGTCGCCGACATAAGCGCAGAGCAGGCCGAGCATAATGATGTTGCCGGTCAGGGCGCTGCCCGCTTCTTTGGAAAGTTCGCTTAAATCTATCTCGATGAGTTTTACTTCTTCCGGCGCCTTGGCATCGGCGATCAGAGAGGAGTTTACGATCAGTGTGCCACTCGGCTTCACCGTGTCTTTAAAACGGTTGTAGGAGGGCATATTCAGTACGACAACATAATCGTAGGATTTGGCTGCGGGCGCGCCGATTTCGTCGGCGCTGATTTTCACCGTGCAGTTGGATGTGCCGCCGCGCATTTCGCCGCCGTATGCAGGCAGATAAGTTGCGGCTTTGTCCGCTTCATTTGCCGCATACACCATAAGTTGGCCGAGGGTTTGGATGCCCTGGCCGCCGAATCCGGCCAATAAGTAACTGTTTTCCATATTGTTGCCTCCTTTAACCTTTTAAATCGCCGACGGGATATTGTTTTGTGACGACTTCGTTCATATATTTTACCGCGTTACCAGGCGTCATCTTCCAATTTGTCGGACAGGCGCTCAGCAATTCCACGAAAGAATATCCGCCGCCGTCAATTTGAATTTCAAACGCTTTTTTGATCGCCTTCTTTGCTGCCAGGACACCTTTGGGTGTATGTAAGGTTTGGCGTGTGACGTATTTAGGCGTCGGCAGTCCGGCAATCATTTCTGCGAGGTTGAGCGGATTGCCCATCTCTTCGATATTTTTGCCGGCCTGAGATGTTGTGGTTTTTTGCCCCGGCAGTGTCGTCGGTGCCGCCTGGCCGCCCGTCATCCCATATACCTGATTATTGATCATAATGACGGTAAAGTTTTCACCCCTGTTTGCTGCATGTACCGTCTCACACAGGCCGATTGAAGAACAGTCTCCATCGCCCTGATAGACAACGAGAACGTTGTCCGGTCGGTTTCTTTTGTAACCTGTCGCTGTCGCGGCCGCTCTGCCGTGCGGTACGCCGAACGTATCGAAGTTGACGAACATTCCCCATTGAACGGAACAGCCGATGGGCATAACGCCGACAATACTGTCTTCGATGCCAAGTTCTGTTGCGACTTCGCAGATCAGTTTGACTGCAGTGCCATGCATACAGCCCGGACAAAACGATGTATTGAAATTTGCCAACAATTTATTTCTTTCATAAACTTTTTCCATAATTTTTTCCTCCTACATCATTTTCTTCATCGCGTCGGCGATGTCTTCGTCGAGCACCATATAGCCGCCGCTGCGTTTGTATGAGCCGAGCGGAATGTCGTTGTTAAGATGCAGTTTTACTTCATAGTAGAATTGTGCCGGCACAGCCATCTCTACGGCGAGTGCCGCTTTAATTTTGTTTTTGCTCAATGCTGCAATTTGTGATTTCGGGAATGGCAGCAGCGTGATCGGACGGAAAAGACCAACTTTTTTGCCTTCTTCGCGCAGCGTTTTAACTGCTGTTTTTGCTACGCGGGCAGAGGTGCCCCAGGCGAAGATAACGTACTGCGCATCGTCCATCATATACTCTTCATACATCACTTCTGTCTCATCCCATTTCTGTACCATCTCTTCATAAGCGATATAAGCCTGCTCGACATTATCCGCCATGTTTGGGCTTGAGCCAAACCAGGGTGTATCGAAGATCGCCCTCTTTACGCGGCCGTTGCGCGTTCCTGCGACATAAGGTTGATCGGACAAATCCGGCGGATCGATAAAGTCCGGCAGTGCGACGGCTTCCATCATCTGCCCCATCGAGCCATCGGTGAGCATCACGACGGGTACGCGGTATTCCTCTGATTTATCGAATGCCTTAACCATCAAGTCGACGGATTCCTGCGTCGATACCGGCGCGTAGACAAGGCCGGTCAGGCCGCCATGGCCAAAGGTCTTTGTTACCATATAAAAGTCAGACTGGCCTCCTTGAATGCCGCCAATGCCGGCGCCGTAACGCTGGATATTGACGATCACGCCGGGGATGCGGCCGCCGCACATGACGCTGAGCGTCTCGGTCATCAGCGACAGGCCGGGGCCTGAAGTTGCGGTCAGGCTGCGCGTTCCGGACATAGAGGCGCCCGCGACCATATTGATTGCGGCGAGTTCGCTTTCGGCCTGTACGAATTGGCCGCCAATTTCTTTCATACGCCAGGATAAGTATTCAGTTGCCGTCGTCTGCGGCGTAATCGGATAGCCGGCATAGAACCGGCAGCCGGCGCGAACGGCCGCTTCCATCAAGGCCTCATTACCTTTACTTACTTCTTTTTTGCTCATTTACGATCACCTCTCCTCATTTATATACTTCGATTGCGCTGTCCGGGCAGATGATGGCACACAGCTTGCAGCCTGTGCATTCGTCCTCGCGTTGCTGAACAGCATAATGATAGCCGGCGGCATTCACGTTCGGTCCGGCTTTAATCAAATCTTTAGGGCAAACCCCAAAGCATAGCCCGCACCCTTTGCAAAATTTTTCATCGACAACAATTTTAGGCATTTGAACCTCCTTTACTTGAATGTATACATTTACATTCTGATCATTCACCTGAAAAGCTAAGAAGTGAATCTTGTCTTTTATTTTAAGGGCTGAAAAAATTTTCGTCAATATTAAGTGGAATCTTAAGCAAACGATTTGTTTCGTGTTGAAGGAAAGTTAATATAAATAAAAACAGGGAGTATTATATTGAAATAAAAACATTATAAGTGGATAATCCTATGAAATGGGATAATATGAATGCAATTTGACGGATTAGCAAATTTGAATCGAAAGTTTTAAATTTTGATTGTGTTTTATTTTTGGTTCTTTAAAGTCGGGACTTTTTGGGGTATTCCTCTGGAAGACGTTATCAGGTTGAGTTGCTGTTGGTTGTATATTTGGTGTTTGATGATGGTTTGTTTTTACAAGCGAGTTTTGGGGTCGTTGTGATAAGTGTGATGTTGTCAGTCTGTTGCTTGGCTTTTCTTGTTTGTTTATTTTTTGCCTTCTTCGCGCTTTTCCAGCAGCTGAAAAGCGCGGCAAAAAGCCGCCGGCGGATGAAA